>JAYGCN010000102.1:0-34282 GCA_046583315.1 Candidatus Hydrogenedentota bacterium | reverse complement strand
ATTCCCACGGCCGGAAGTGCTCCCGCCAAATCCTGACTGCTCTGGGCAACCCCCAGTCCCCGGTAGAACAAGAGTAAGAACAATACCACAACGAAGGTACTTCCGAGAAACCCCCATTCTTCGGCCAACAGCGAGAAAATGAAATCCGTGTGATGCTCGGGCATATAACTGAGATAGGTCTGCGTGCTTTCCATGAACCCTTTGCCCGATGCTCCTCCGCTACCAACGGATATCATACTCTGTATGGTCTGATACCCATCACCCAGGGGATCGGAGCCGGGATCAAAAATCGTGCTTACCCGGGTTCGCTGGTAGGGAGTCAACACCTTGGACCACGCGATGGGTATCGTGACGGCACCCGCCCCCACAATCGCAGCCAGATGCCAGCGTTTACAGCCGGCAATATAGAGCATCGCGAAGGTGATTGGCCCCAAGGTTGTGGCGGTACCCAGGCTGGGCTGTTTCAGGATCAAAATACCCGGGACCGCTGCAATCAGAAAGGTCAACAGAAAGTAGGGTAGTTTCTGAATTCGATTGCCTATGGTCGTAAAATACCAGGTCAACATGAAGATGAGTGCCAGCTTGCTCTGTTCGGAGGGCTGAAAACGTATGGGACCTACAACGAGCCAACGGGTCGCGCCCTTTGCCGTGTCACCAAAGAACATGACCAAGACGAGCAATGCCACCAGCGCGACATAAAATAGCGGTCCCAGTGACACCAACACCCGGTAATCGATGCACATAATCATCAACGCGAGTAACACCCCCACGGGAATGAACATTAACTGACGAAGGTAGTAGGGTGCGGCCCCAGTCACCGTCGACGCGCTCCGGTTGGAGCTGTACAACACCAGAATGCCGATCGCCGCCAGCATCAGGACCAGTAGCGACAACACCCAATCCATTCGGGCGAAATTTCCCAAGTTGAAGAGTCGAATGTTGGCACGCGACATGTCATTGGGAACGGATAGACTCATCGAGGTGCCTCATCGGACTCTCGCTCCTGGGCGAGCTTCACGTCTATCGATGGCGTTATGGACTCGTAGAAATACTCGATCACCTGGCGGCCCAAAGGCGTCGCAGCGCTACTGCCGTGATGCCCGTGTTCGAAGAGCACACACACGGCGATCTTCGGTTCGCGATCCAGCACAGACCCCATAAACCAGGCATGATCCCGCAAGTGTTTCGGTATTTCCTCTTCTTTGCCATACTCATTTTGGACACTCAAGCTCACGATCTGAGCCGAGCCTGTTTTGCCGAGAATATCGAATCCATCAATCTGCGCGACGTGTCCCGTTCCGGATGGGGCTGGCGGCCCCTTCTCAACGCATTTACGCATGCCTCGCTGAATGATATCGATGGTTTTCGCGCTGATGATCGGATCGCCAAGGCGTACATCGGCCGAAGTATCCAGGTGAGGCGTTACGATGTGCCCCCCATTCGACATCGTCGCCATCAAAACGGCTACTTGTAACGGCGTGGCGGAACATCCCCCCTGGCCAATCGAGAAATTGATGGTATCACCCGGATACCAATTCCATTCTGACGGATCATCTGGAACTTTCTTACGCATGTACTCACGTTTCCATTCGCGATCAGCGATTAACCCCCGGGCCTCTCCGGGCAAATCCAAACCCGTGCGAACACCCCAGTTAAATTTGTTCGTCCATTCGCTGATGCGGTCGATCTCCAGCTCGCGACCGACGTTGTAGAAGAACACGTCACAGGAAAACGCCAATGCATCGACCACGCTGACTTTTCCGTGCCCGGAATGCTTCCAACACCCCCACGGGCGTCGTACGTTGGGCAGGCGAAATTTCCCGCCACAGAAAAAAGTCGTGTTTTCGTTGATCACTCCTTCTTCCAACGCAGCCGCGGCGAGTAACACCTTGAAGGTCGACCCGGGAGGATAAATTTCCTGAAAACTTCGATTCTTCATACGATTCGGTTTGCTCGTGAGGATTTCGGTGCGCTCTCGTCCTGCAAGTGGCGACACAAAGACGCTCGGATCGTATCCAGGCGCACTCGCCAAGGCCAATACGGCACCCGTGTCGGCATTTAGCACAACGATGGAGCCTTCTTCTCCCTTCAATAGATTCTCACAATACGCCTGCAAGCCGATATCCAGTGTCAGCTGTTTTGAGCGACCGGGAACGGGCCACTCCGTTTCCTCCTCAAGCTTTAGACGATGGCCGAAACTATCCACGATGTTGTCATCGTAAACCTTTCCATAGGGGTCTGTTCGCAATTGCGGCAAGCCGGTCGCATATTTGGTAACCAGCATCCGTCCATCTTGACCATGCAAGGTATCCTGGAATATCCGTTCCACCCCGGATCGACCGATAAGATCACCCTGTTGATAGCCTTCAAAACCCCGGTCAAGCTCACGCTGGCTGATTTCACCCAGATAGCCCATGATTTGACCGCCGGTTTTTCCGTAGACGTAACGCCGCACGGGTCGCACCACCGTAAATACGCCCGGCAATGCGTAGCCGTACTCTTCAATTCGGGCGGCGACACCCCTTGGGATATCCTGACGAATCAGCAGCTGACGGTGGGGTTGATTGGCCTTGTCCGCCGCTTCTATCTTCGCCAAGAGTTCCTCGGCATCAATATGCAGCAGACTCTCCAGGCGCGCACAGACCACTTCGGGCTCAACGTCACAATCCGCCAACACAAACATCAAGTCCCGAGCCGCACGATTGTCAGCAAGAATGACCTTCTCTTGCAGGCCATTGCGACCGTAAATCATGCCGCGGGGTGCCTCCAGACGTTGCGGTCTCAGGCGATTGTTGTTTGATTGGGAGCGAAACTCATCCCACCGAACAATTTGGAGCGACCACAACCTGAAAATGAGGATCAGCATGCCGATGGCCAGCAGTATGCTGATAAATCGAATGCGCCCGCTAAATCCGTCATATCGTTCTTCGTCTACATCCAGGCTCATGTGCTGTACCCCTGTCCGTAGATGGAAACGGGACGAATACGCTCAATAAGATAGAAAATGATCGGCGTGACGACTGCGGTGTAAAAGGCTTCCGGCATCACAGAGAAGGACATCGTATAGATGGCACCCGCATCCACTTTTTGAACGTATTCAATGAGCAGATAGAAAATCCCGTGAGCGATGCTGGCGACAAACACCGTGACGGTTTTCACGTAGGGGTTATCCGTAATGAGGCGACGGGCCATTCTCCCCACCACAAATCCAACCACGACTAGACACAAAACATGGTGACCGATGCCGGTGTTGCTGGAAACATCCTGGAAAATACCGCCAATTAGGCCGGTATACATTCCGCGTTCGGTGCCTTCCGTAATTGCAAAATAGACGACGAGCACGAGCATCAAATTTGGCACGACACGCTGAATGCTGATGACAGGGAGCCACGTGGCTTCCAACAACGCAAGCCCAATCACCACTATCGCCCAGATGCTAAGCTGCCGCATGCACGTCACCTCGTATCAATCGTTCGTTCATGGCGCATACCGTTCTTGAATCGTTCCCGTATCCATTAAGCCCTGATCAACGAGTCGCTGAATCTCCGGGGACGGCCCACCGGCAAGTTCGATAGCAGAGGTATCGGCGGCCAGCAACACAAAGACTTCGTCGACACTAAAGGGATCGGCGAAAGGCATGATGAGGGCCGATTGCGAAAGATGTCCGCGTTCGGAAGTTCCAACCACCCGACCAATGGGGAAGCCGCTGGGAAAGACACTGTCCGGACTCGTGACCACAAGATCATTGTCTTGCACGGAATGGTTTAAATCGATGTAATGCATCGAACAGACGGAAGAAAGATCGTTACCCGTACCTTGCACCTGACCCCGCACGCGATTCCATTCAATCATGGCATCGACACGGCAGTCGGTACTCTGTAGCGTGACCACATTCGAGGTGAAGGGACCCACGTGACGCACCAGTCCGATGATTCCTTCCGGCGTAATAACACACATCGATTCCCGGACCCCATGCGCGCGACCGCGATCGATCGTGAGTACTCCGTCGGCGTGCTGAATCACTTCTGCCGGCAGCATTTTGTACTGCGTTTCCGAGCGCTGAAAAACAAGCATCGTTCGGAGGCGCTCGTTTTCTGCACGGTACTCATAAAATTGCGCCATTCGGTTCTGCAATTCAGCGAATTCAGATTGATTTTCGTCCAGGGTATTCCGCATCGTGTTGTATTCAAAGAAGAGGCCGGATACGTAATTGGAGGCGTTTCCCACAGCATTCAGGGCGGTCAAAAACGGCATTACACCCACGCCCACCACCGTTTTGATCGAGTTTCCTATCAATCCACCGCGCATGCCGGACGCCAGAGAAACAATTGAAAATACAACGAGCACCAAAAATGTCAGGGTTGATCGGTCTTGGCCTATTCGATGCGAAATGGACACGGCCTAGATAGCTTTTCCCCTGACCCGTTTCATGCCTTCCAGGTAGCGACCTGTCCCCAGCACGACGGCGGTTAAGGGATCCTCGCAAATGGTTACGTGCAGTCCCGTTTCTTTCGCGACCAGCTGATCCAGTCCGCGCAACAATCCGCCGCCACCCGCCAGCACAATTCCGCGATCAACAATGTCGGCGGAAAGTTCAGGCGGTGTACGTTCAAGTGTGACACGAATCGCATCCAGTATCGCACTCGCCGGTTCGCGCAGTGCCTCGCGAATTTCTTCGGAGGTAATCGTTAGGATCTTGGGCAGCCCCATGACTTGATCGCGACCCTTTACCTGCATTTCCATTTCTTCTTTGATGGGATACACGGATCCAATTTTGACTTTGATTTCTTCCGCCGTGCGTTCACCGATCAACATGTTGTAGGTTCGTTTGAGATGCTGAATGACCGCTTGATCCATTTCGTCACCGGCGACTTTCACTGATTTCGAGAATACGATTCCGCCCAGCGAGATGACCGCCACTTCCGTCGTGCCACCGCCGATGTCCACCACCATACACCCTTGTGGTTCATCAACCGGCAACCCCGCGCCGATCGCCGCCGCCATGGGTTCTTCAATAGTATAAACTTGTTTGGCGCCTGCCTTACGCGCGCTCTCAATTACCGCGCGTTCTTCTACAGAGGTGATACCCGATGGCACGCTCACCGCCACACGTGGCGTCACCAATTTTTTTCGGTTGTGTACTTTCTGCATGAAGTAACGAAGCATCGCCTCGGTGTACTCGAAATCTGCAATTACACCGTCCTTCAGCGGGCGAATGGCCACGATGTTCCCCGGCGTTCGACCGATCATATTCTTGGCTTCATTGCCGACCGCGCACACCTCTCCGTTGCGTTCTTTGTCGATGGCCACCACAGAAGGTTCGCTTAGTACAATCCCCTGCCCTTTTACGTAGACCAACGTATTGGCCGTCCCTAGATCGATTCCCATGTCGTGCGAGAAAAGTCCTGGCATCATCCGAAATAATGAACGCAAAATGAATCCCCTCTTTCACGTAAACTGCGCAGCCAAATTCCCCTAAAACATTCGAGGAAAGGAGTTTACGAGAATTCCCCCGAATTCGAGTCCAGTATAACAAAACATTTACACAATTCCAACCAAATACGCCCAACAGCCAAATTATTGTCCGGATTGCAAGCGAACAAGCATCTGACGCGTCACGGGCTGGTCCGAATTCATCTCCAGCGACTTAGTATAGGCGGTGATAGCGCGATTGGCCATCCCTTGCCGGTATGCGATTCCGCCCTTCAAGTTGTACCACACATACTGAGAGTTGTCCAACATCACGGCATGTTCTATGGCCGTCAGCGCTTCAAAGGACCGACCCGCCCGGTCCAAAAGTTGCGCGTATGCCGCATGGGCATCAGCATTACCCGGTATGGCGATCTGACGCTTGTCCAATCGACTCAGGGCATCCGGCAGCGCGACATCCAAAAACCGTGCATCGATCTCATCAAGACCGGTCAATTGATTGAGTGCCGAATTCCCCTCCACGAGCCGTCCCTCGGATATATCGATGATCGCAAGGCCGAGTCGAGCAACGATTGAAGTTGGATCGGATTCTTTCGCCTTGACGTATGCAGGCTGAGCCAGGCGGATCAGTTTCATTTCATGGAAGATACGTCCCATTTCCGCGTTCGCTTCCGATGAGGGTTTCGATTCAAGGGTGTCATCCCTAAGGACCGCGCGCAGAATGTCCAACGCTTCCTCAAAGAATGAAGGGCCTGATTTACGGCAATTTCGAGCGGCGGCGACGGCCGAATCCTCATCCTCGGGGTCTATCACCCATGCCCGAGTATATCCACGCGCAGCCAGATCATACTGCCGCGCCAATTCAAGCGTTTTTCCATATCGACGGGCAGCCTCGGGATCATCAAGACGCTCAGGCGCTATGGTCAAGGCCCACTTTGCGACCTCAGCGAATGCCGCCTGAGCCTTTTCTTTTTCAGCGTGGGCCGTCTCTTGATCACCCTTCCGAATCGCTTCATGGTAAGCCTTCATGGAGAGGTCGCCTTGCGCAGCGATCGAATGCCAATCAATTTCACTTTCCGCAAATACCAAAAGTGACGCGACGCAGCAACACGTTAGCAGCACAAGAAGACGCGCAGACCGCATCACACGACATCCTGATTGGTCGGTAGGGATTCCGGCACGGGCTCGGGCTCCTGGTAACTCGCGTAGGTTTCCATGGCGACCGAAGTTTCTGCCCAAAGATATTCCTCCATCCGTTGCAGCAACTCGGGAAAGGTATCTTTGTCGAGCGCGGAAATCGCGATACCATCATACTTTTTCACGAGCTGCTCAAGAATTTCGGGGTCGCATTTATCCGCTTTGTTCAGTATGGTCAAGGACGGCTTGTCGTCATACTCCAGTTCAGCCAGTATTTTGCGAACAGCGTCGTGATGTTCGTCGACTTCGGAACTGGACGCGTCGAGCACGTGCAGCAACAGCGACGCCGGTTCAATTTCTTCGAATGTAGTCTTGAAGGCGTCCATCAATTCGGTGGGGAGCTGACGAATAAAGCCCACCGTATCCGTGATGACGATTTCGCGTTCCTGTGGGAAGCGCAACCGACGCGATACGGGGTTTAGGGTCGCAAACAGAGCATCTTTCGCGATTACTTCGCTACGGGTCAGATGATTCAGCAAGGTCGATTTCCCGGCATTGGTATACCCCACTATCGACACCGTTGGCACACCTTTTTCCGTTCGACGCGTACGACGCAGGCGCCGGCGCTCTCCCAGCTTGTTCACTTCGCGTTGCAACGTTGTCACACGTTGTTGCGCGCGACGACGATCCACTTCCAGTTTCGTTTCACCCGGACCGCGTCCACCGATACCACCGGTCAGCCGCGACATGGCCGTGTGTTTGGCGCTGAGCAGCGGCAACATGTACCGAAGCTGAGCCAGTTCGACCTGAATCTTGCCTTCACGAGTTTCCGCGCGCTGGGCAAAAATATCAAGGATCACCTGTGTGCGATCAAGCACTTTCATGTCCGATAACTCGGCGAGGTTTTTCGTCTGCGTCGGCGTGATATTCAGATCAAAAATCAACAACTCGGCACCCAGCTGCATGCCCTTGATCACGATCTCCTTGAGCTTGCCTTTACCCATAATAAATTTCGGGTGTACGCGCCGCCGCTGCACGAGGGTATGCACGACAACAATCCCGGCACTCTCGCTCAGTTCCTTCAGCTCAGCAATCGACTCATCCATCTTGGTACGCGATTGGTCTGACACGTGAATCAAAATCGCGCGATTCTCTGCTTTCCCACCAGCGAGATAGGTCTTGCGCTTGCGGGCGAACTCGTCCTCCATCGCGTCCAGGAGTTCTTCAAAATCTTCCTTCAAATCATGAACGCGGATTGGTTCCAATACTTCCCACGGCAAATCCGCATCATTCGCGGGCAGCAAATGAGCAATATAGACCCGCCCCGGCAATCCACTATCCGGCAACACTTCGATGGCGGCGACCAGATCAAGGCGCAACAAAGCCAAATCCGTGAAATCGTCTTCGTCCAGAGCACCTTTATGGAGGTGGGTATGAATCAGACGAAGTCCGCAGAGGCGATCATGGCCAACACGAAACCGTGAGAGGTCCGGCAGGAAAACCGTACGCGCATCGCCCACAATAACCTCGTGAATCTCGCCAACCCGGTCAATGAGCAGGCCGATTTGGCGTTTGATTTCGTAGCTTATCTCGGAAAGCTGCCGGGCCAGATCAGGCTCAACAATGTGATCGGTCCGACTGCGTTTCTTGCACAATTTCTCTAAACGCCTCAACGACGACGCTTTTAATCCCTGTATATTTCCTGAGGTACGAATAGTAAGAACTCCTTTGAATCAGTATTTTTTGCTCCATAGATCCTACTCCAATGCATACTAAATAGCAACGAATGGGGATTTTTGACAAAAAACAGCCCGTTAATGTTTCCATTAACGGGCTGCCTGAATTTCGGTAGAAATGACCTTCAACGATTAGCCTTGCAACATCACCCGGCGGATGATCTTCTGGCTTTCCACCGCGTCCAGCGTCTTCTGCGCGCGACGGATTTCGCTGGTATCCAGCTTCTCGAGCTTTTTCCAGAAAATGGACATGTTTCCAATGGCAATCTGGCAGGCGTGACTCGGATCAATGCGCTGCGGCACCATGTCCAAGGTCATGTAACCTTTATGTTTGGAGGTTTTCAAACAAAACAGCGCCTCCATCAGTTCCCACATGTTCACTGTTCCTGGAATCAGGCCGTCATCATTGGAACGATAACTATCGGCAAAGTATACCGCAAAAAGTTTGTTGGCACGGGACAGGAAGGCGATCGATTCGGCAGGATTCTCGCCCGCCATCATCGCGTGGCTGAAGTTCATCGCAACACCGACGTTTTTCATCGCGATTTCCTGGCACAACGAAAGTGATTTACCGACCGTGGCCACTGTCAGATGTTTGCGGGGTTCACGGGGTTTGTAAGCAATGGCTACATTCACATCCGGAGACGCATACTTGGCAATCGTCTTGATAGACGAGATGACCGTGTTCCAATGCGTACCATAATCCACCTGGAAGGGATAGTCGAAGCCGTCCGTGTAAAGACGAACTGTAACCAGAGGGGCACCGAGCGTACGCGCGATGTCCACCGCTTTACGACCTTCATCAATGGCCGAGTTCCGGGTCTTCTGATGCTGATTGCCAAATGCGCCCAAGGCAAAACGACGATCATGCGCCAAATTGGCAGATACAGCGGAACATTCCAGATTGTAATCTTTCAGGAGGCGCTTGACATCTTTGGCGCTAAGTTCAGACGTGATATCCGTTTGCTGCAGTTCAACGCCCTGTACGCCTTTCATTTTGGCTGCGGCTGAGATACGTTCCTGTAATTTCGGGGTATCCCGGTATCCTTCGCGGCAATAGCCATCGGCCGCGCCGGAAAAAATGCTCAATGCGAGGGAAATCTTGGGGGTCATTCTTGTCTCCAGTTTGATTGCACCATAACGGTGCATTTTCAGTGTATACCTGTTTCCAGGCAAAAGTTACACATGTGTGTAGAAATATTGGGGGTTGAAGTCATCAGTCGCACGATGAATTGAGCGTGAGTCCTCAACCGCGCCAGACGTAGCCTCACGCTGGGCGGTATTGTATTAAAATTCGATGGAAAAGTCAACACTCTTGATTATGACAAGGGTTCTATCCATCTAATAATAAAGCACTTAGAGTATAGGTATCATTACTCCAAGTCGCGAAAAAGACAAAAAAGAGGCGAGTGCATGGCAGCGGGGGAACTACCTAAATATGCACTCGCCGGTGGTGGGAACCAGTCATTTCTGACTGAGATCGTCAAGGAAGACTGGGGGAAAGTCGTTCCTTGAAGCTCTATAGCAAGTCCGAAAATACGGACGTACAAACCATATTCAACTCGTTCCAAGACCACTCCGATCTCTCTGTAGAGTCTTAGAATGTTAAAATAACATTTATCTGTCCAATAGTCAAGTGTTTTTTCACATTCTATACACAAGACTCGGTAGCCTCTAAACATCACGTAATACGTTACTTAGTGGGGGTCGATCGCGACAATGTTGGAAAGTTTCCAGCAAGAATGTGGATTTCATGGCGAATAAAGGTGTTTAACCATGTAATTATAGCGATGATTCGGCGAATAAAACTATTTCATCTCCACTATCATGAAGGTTGCTGTTGCCGTTGCGACCACTTTCTCCCCCACACTTATTTTCGCTTCGACAAAAACAATGCGTCGTCCACGTTTCACAATCCACGCTTCGCCTTTCATCACGCCTTCGATACACGGCGCCATGTATGACATCTTACATTCGACCGTGCTCGCATTTTCCCCCTTCTTACAGGTTGATAGCGTGGTCATCGCCATCACCGTATCCGCCAGGCTATACGCAACGCCCCCATGCACGATTCCGCCGGGATGAAAGTGGTCTTCTCGAATCTCAATTTCCGCTTCAGCACGGCCATCGGCAATCTCAAGAAAGTGAATGCCCATCATGTTCGCGAATTTATTGACCCCGGGCGTGTTTAATCGCTCAACTTCCATCGTACATACTCCTCAATCTGAAATTACGAAACGCAGCACTGTTCTTCAATATCCCGAAAGCGAACCCGATACTTAAGGCTCTCATCATAAGGTGAGCCATCGATTTCCACATAAGGATGGATAAACTTATTCAGTGGCGGACCCGCCTTCCGTGGTGACAAGTTTACGTCACGCCCATGTGTGAACTTCATAAGACTCAACGATTGTGAACCGAAATTATACTCGCGCAACTCCGGATGTTTATCAGCCTCAGAAGCATCAATCGGAATCCAGCCGATTCCTTCCACATTAAACCGGGCCCAGCAATGATAAGAAGGAATCACACCCTCACTGCGCTTCGACCGAATAGGGAATACGAATTCATGATCCGCCGGAATTCCCTGATTTCGACACAACGCAAGAAACATTGAATGGTAATCGTTGCAATCCCCTGTCTTCGAATCACACGCCCAGCGAACATCCCCTTTTCCAGCACCCGGCGCCTGCCAATTGTAGGTGAACTCATCAATCAGCCAGTCGTAAATCTTTCGCCCTGCAACAATAGGCGGATCGCTTGCTAACAGCAACTCCCTCGCAATCGCATTAAGCGGATCCAAGTCAACCGGGACAAGAAAATTCGGCTTCAGATAAAGAGCCAACACCGACTTCCCTTTAGGCGTAGCGGCCAGCGATTTCGCTTCCTCAATCACAATTTCTGAGCGATGAATGTCAAACTCAATCTCTATCGCCAACGACTCAGGAAACGGGGCCTCAAATCGTTTATGCCACATCTTGTTCCCATACTCAGGCTCAATCGAAATACTTCCGCCATTAGGATAATTCACCTGAACACGCGAAACCCTCTGCCCATCCGTATCCTGCGCGATCGGCAACCAGACATCAATTACCTGCGCCCCGTCAGGAATGCTCTCAATCGTCGCCGTATACGTAATCTCAACATCCCGCGTCTTCGCGCTCACAACCCCCGACTCCGCCACAGCAACCCCCACGGAAAACACACTACATACCATAACGGCAATCACCGCCATCACACTCGATTTCATAACGATCCTCCAAGCACAAGTGTACCGACCGGATTAACTTCAATACAATACCCAAGAGCCGCTAAACTTTCCCGATCCCACCTAACCTGCCCACCCTTTGCGTCTCTGCGTCTCTGCGTGAGATAATCGCGTTTCGCATTTTGCAACTAACACGAAACGACACAAGGTACCCCCATGAGCTTCATCGCCGATCGCATGAGTCACATAGACGCCAGCGGCATCCGCAAGGTTTTTGCGCTTGCCGCCAGCATGAAAGACCCAATCAACCTTTCCATTGGCCAGCCCGACTACGATGTGGACGAACTGGTCAAGAAAGAGGCCATCCGCAGCATTCAGGATGGCGAGAATTCCTATACGCAAACTTGGGGAATCGATGCCCTGCGCGAAGGCTGCGACGAGTATTACCAGACCCACTTCGGTGTGGGGCTGGAAAACGTGATGGTTACCTCGGGTGTCTCGGGGGGATTGCTACTCGCCATGATGGCCACGCTCAATCCCGGCGACGAGGTGCTCATCGCGGACCCCTATTTCGTCATGTACAAACATCTGGTGAACCTGCTGGACGCGAAAGCCGTGCCCGTGGACACCTATCCGGACTTCAAGCTGACCTCGAAGCGTATCGAATCGGCCATCACGCCGAAATCGAAGATGCTCATCGTGAATTCCCCGTCGAATCCCACCGGGGTGAGCCTAAATGCGGCTGAACTCGACTCAATCGCCGCGACGGCCAAGAAACACAACCTGCTGGTACTCTCCGATGAAATCTACGAGGGCTTACATTACGACGGCCCTGCTGACACCATGGTCGGTCGCTACGACAACCTCGTTCTGCTCAACGGTTTCTCGAAACTGGCCGCCATGACCGGGTTGCGCGTGGGCTATGCCGCCGGTCCAGAGGATATCATTCAACAAATGAATACCCTGCAGCAATATACCTTCGTGTGCGCGCCGTCCATCGCGCAGCATGCCGCCGTCACAGCCCTGAAAATCAACCATAGCGCCAAAGTGGATGCCTACCGCGAGAAACGGGACCTCGCGTATTCGCTGTTGAGCGAGAACTTCACCGTGGAAAAACCGAACGGGGCCTTCTACATATTCCCGCAAGCCCCCAATGACGACGGAGATGCCTTCGTCACCAAAGCCATCGATAATAACGTGCTGATTATCCCCGGGTCGGTCTTCTCAGAAAGAAAAACCCACTTCCGCATATCCTTCGCAGCGAAAAATGAAACCATACAGCGCGGAATCGAGATTATCTCTGGACTGGTTGACCAAAGGTAGAGCAGAGTACGAATTCCACTCCGCATTCCTAATAGAATGCTTTATAGATTTGAACAAACAATTCCACTACTTTGTAGAACCTATAGAAAATGAATTTGCCACGTGTATTTCATACTAATTCCTTGCGAAACAGCTTCATGCGATTGGGTATATAGTGCTCACCGTCCCGCGTAAAATGGTCAATATCATAAGCGAAAAGAGTCGGATCAGTAACGTATCTTTTCTCGACCTCTTGAGGGATAGCGGATACCCAGAGGCCATAGACGATATAACAGTGTACGAGATATACGATGCCCTAAAAGAATCACCCGGTGTCGTGGACCGTTGGTTGAACTATTCCTCGGACAAGAGAACCACGGGCGGCTGGTCCTTTGATAAGGTTGGGTATAGTTCCACTCATGCCTCTTTATTTGCTCTCGAGATCGATGCTAAGAACACGTCTTTATTGTAACGAACTGAAGGCCTGTGCCAAGTTCGTGTATGAGGAATGTCGCGATACTTACGAAAATTCATTAGTCGACCGAACGAATGAGTGGCCGATCCAAGAGTTAGAGCAAGTGGGTAGGGCAGTCGTAGCTTATCTACATGAATTCTCCGTCGAAAGAACACGTATTCATTCTGGTCTGGTTTGCGAAGTAATGAACGGTAGTGGCGGCTCGTTTCCACTCTATGTCAGCCTGATATGTCGCAGAAGCAATCTGGGACGGAAAATCCGAATAACGTTTAGCTTGTTGGAATTCACAGACTGGACCTTGCTTGCTGACATTCGCATGTCTGATGATACATTCGTCAGAGAATTACCCCGATACAAACTGCATCGCAAGACTAAGGGCGCGGAGCGTCAACAAACCCTCATGAGTTGGTTTGAAGAGTTTAGTGCGATGTTGGAGGAATTCACTCCAGAAATCGACAAGGAATTATCTAGCATAGAGTAAGGTTATTTAAGGAATACGAAACTCCTTCGTGCTCTCCGTGTCGTTCGTGGTGAAACTAGCAGTTTCGAAACTCTTCCCACTCCGGTTCGTTTTGGAAGATCCAGTGATAGTAGTCCGTCTGTTCGAGTTCGGCGGCTGCTTCTTCGTCGACTACGATGGTGCAGTGTGGATGGAGCTGCAACGCGCTGGCGGAAATCATCGAGGTGATTGGACCTTCGACGGCCTTTGCGATAATCTTGGCCTTGGACGCGCCCGTAGCCAACAGAATGCAGCGTCGCGTATCGAGAATCGTGCCGACCCCCATCGTGATGGCGCGTTTGGGTACCTCGTCGATTGAATCGAACATGGGCGCATTCTGTTCACGCGTCGTCGGTGTGAGCGCCTTGGCCCGTGTCCTCGAGCGCAACGCCGACAGCGGCTCATTGAACCCGATATGACCTGAAGCGCCGATACCCAACAGCTGCAGGTCTATCCCCCCCATCGCCTCAATCTTCTTTTCATACGCAACACATTCGGCGTCGATATCTGCGGCCGTCCCGTCGGGCAAATACGTATTCGCAAGGTCGATTTCGATACGGCTGAAAAGCCGCTCATTCATGTAGTGTCGATAGGAATGCGGATCACCCGCGTCCAGGCCAATATATTCATCCAGATTGAACGTTGAACACCCCGAAAAATCCAACCCCTCATCCACGTGTTTCGCATACAATTTGTCGTACACGCTCTCCATCGTGCGTCCCGTCGCGAAACCCAGCACGGCACTCGGGTTCTGTCGCACGACCTGATCGATGAGCTCAACAACGAGTCTCGCCGCAGCATCCGGTGTTGGCTGTATGATGACTTCCATGATATTCCCCGGGTTGTCTAACGGATGATGAACGGTTGTAGCGTCTCGGGCGTGGCCGTTTCAATTTGGCCCGCACGTGACCTGCGTGATTCTACCTCAATCTGCGTGGCCCCGTTCGCCTGAGCACGATCCAGCATTTCCGCGACGCCGTTAGTCTGCTTCTGTTCAATCGCGATGTCAACCAACGCAAGGAACGGCTCCTTGCGGGTCGGATATTCACGGGCCATCTGCTGATAGAGCGCGATGGCCTGTTGCACGTTCTCCAATTCGAAGGCGATTTTCCCCAGCGCAAGTATGGCTTCAGGCCGAGGGTCCTGGGATGTTGTCGCGAAGCCGGTCCGCAAGGCATCCAAAGCGCCCTGCCAATTTTGTTGACGGGCCAATCGCGTTGCCAGCGTGCGCCACGGTTGCTGCAGACCCGATGGTGGCGGCCAATGATTCTGCAGCGCATCCCACTCACCCGTCATGGCATAGAGCGCTCCCAGCATCAACCAATCTTCACCGACCGTATTACCGGTCGTTCGCAGCAATTCTTCGGCGAAGTAGCGCGCGTTGACCATGCGACCTTCTGCGGTCAATTGAGGAACACGCTGCCGGAGTAATTCGTCTCTCGGTTTCTGTGCCTGTGCCGCTTCGTTGAAGGCATCCTCGTGGCGCTTGGCAACGGCCAAGCGGGGTTGAAGCTGTTTCGCAATCTCCTGCGCCTGACGACGCATCTCCACATCCTGAATGGCGCGCAGTCGCTCTATGGATTCCACGGGCAAACCAAGCTGCGCATAATTAATCGCCGATCCAAGTCGATCCGCATCATTCATCATTCCCTGCGCCTCAATCACGTCATAATAGTCCAAGGCCGCGCGAAGATTGGCGGGATTTTTCGTTTCCACAAACAACGCGCCATACCAATCCGCGAGCGCGCGTAACTGGCGAAGGTTGTGAGGTTCCAGTGCAACCGCGCTCTCCATAATTTGAATGGCCTGATCCGTTTCTCCCAGACTCTGCCGGAGGCGTGCATAACTGCCGAGCTTCCCATCCAGCGATGCGTTCTCCGCGCGCGCCTCTTTGTAAAAGCCGGCGGCCCATTTCCAGTTCGTCTCCGCTTGACGATTCTGGGCGGCAAGCTTCGCGCTTCCGGTCTCCGTCGTATGCAGGGTGTCTCCTTCACGATGATACAGCGTAGCCAGCCTGATCTTCGGCTCATAACACGTCGTGCATGCATCATTCGCGCGCGCCCAGTAGAAGACTTCGTCCTTGCGCTCAACATTGCGCTCGTTCGTGATCCAGGCGAAGGCGAGTAGTAGTGCCGCGGCGACAATGCCTCCCACGTTTCGCGGCGTGCCTGCTGGAATCGCTGCAATAATCGCAATCCAAAACAGGCCCGCACCCAATCCAGCCGGGTACAGGTGCGCGTTGTTGAAGTCGTCCGAGTCAGTCGCCACGCCAAAACCGATCATGACCAAAGTCGCCCAGGAAAATGCCAATCCGAAAACCCGATACTTCTGAGGAAGCGGTGTGAAACTCAACAGGCCTAGCGCCATCAATGCGATCACGATGAAGCCCGGTGTGCCTCCGAGTGCATCTGATTCGTAAATCCAATCTGTTGCGAACGGACTCAACCAAGCCAGTTCGGCAAGCCCAACGTAACTCGATTCAGCCGCCAAACCCGACAAGCTCAGCGGTGCTTCCATCGTGGGCTCGGGATAGTAATTAAGCACCAATGTGAGCACGACGGCGGGAAGGAGATATTTGATTCGCGAAAGCAGACCGGACAAACCGTGTTCCGTCGCCATCATCAGGACAATCAGAATCGGCGTTATCCACGTCCAGTGTCCGCATACCCAGGCCAACGCGAAGGCACACAACGCCAATACGTAGCGAGTAAGGCCGACACGTTCGCCGCGAACCGCACTCAGAAAAAGTAATAGACTCGAAAACATGAAGAACGTCGCCAGCAGTACATCCCGCTCGGTGAGCATCGTCACGGCATGGGATGCGACCGGATGCAACGCGAAGAGAAATCCGCTCATCATCGCGATCGCTTCAGATTCCCGTGAACCGAGCAATCGCCGACACAGCAGAAATACAAGTATCGCGTTGAAAAGATGAAGCGTGAGTTGGGTCGTCTGGAACAAGACGGGCGAGCCGTCCCCGATGGTCCAGTCGATAGCCATTGTAAGCGCGGAAACGGGTCCAATCGTGTCATTCCAGCCGCGCGATACCGTGGCGACGTGGTGTAGATTGAGTACCTCGACGATGGCTTCGGTTTCTTCGAGCAAAAAAGGCGAGCCGAGCATGGCGGTATAGGTCACCCAACCCGTGGCGAATATCATGAAGGCCGCCAGCAGCGTCTGCGCCTTGTCCAAATGCTTCTGCCCCTTCAGGATACCTTCCGAGAGAATCCTGTCCAGATGGGCGTCGCCCGACGTCCCCTCCGGCTCACCCGTGTCGCTCTCGGTGGCATTGGAGGCGGATTCCTCGTCGATTTCCGGCTCTTTAGGGTCTGATTCGCTCATAGGTAAAGCATTTTCCTCGTCAAAACCCGAATTATAAGGAAATCAGTGCTCCGATGAAAGGTCGGTCGCCCTGGATCGGCGCAGCGCGATACCGGATACGATGAGAAGCGTGGATACGATCACCATCAAGAGCCTTGGCTTGGGCGTAAATACAAAAACGATGTCGTCTCCCCCACGAACGGCATCGAGTGCGCCCGAATAGCTTCCTTTGCTGTTCGAGAGAACTAAAACGTCTTCTTCGTTGAGCATCGCAGTGGCATTCATGTAAAGGTCGGATACTACGTGATACCGTTGCGTCACCTGCGAAGCATCAAGTGCATAGCGAAACACGGCATCACCAATACGAACGGCCTCGCCCTGACGCACCTGAATCCGACGATCGCCGTTGGACAGCACGACCTCATAGAATGTCGATTGTTCCGCAGAGACTGATGCCCCACTCGGCAAAATTTCATCCACGCGAATGCGATACACCTTGCCTGGCAACTCCACCGCATAGCCTTTGGGTAGCGATAAGGAAGAAATTGCCGATCCGAGGCGGCCTGCTGCACCATCCTGCCCACGCGCCGTGATGGTCAGATAGATGCTTTCACGCTTGGGCACCTCGAAGCGAATCACGTCATGGGGGCGCGATGGCGAAACCACGACGTGCTCGGTGGATCCGTTTTCTTCAATGGACACCCGAATCGCGGCTTCTGTTCCGGGGGACGGGGTGTCCTGGGCGCGGTATTGCACCAGCGTGTATCCCACCCCGTCGCTCGTTTCAGCACCGGCACCGGCAAGCAAATTATCGAACCATATAGTGTTCTGACCCTCTTGTATGCCCCAACGCGGTGCGGAACTCGATTCAGCCATCGTTTCCGGCACGGATTCGTCCAGACTTGAACGAAACCTTACTTCAAGTGCGTCCAGGCTCACCTCCGAGCGCGCGTTCAATACCAGGTTCTCCACCCAGGGCTCGTCATCTTTGGCTAGGGATATCTCGACCAGTGCTTCACCAGCCGGATCCCGGAGAATTCCCGTCCAGGGTCGCACGATGTCTATCGTGTACTGACTTCCATCCGCTTCGACCGTCTCGCCCGGCTGCGCGGCATACTCCCGCTGCTCGCCGTCTTCCTCTACACTGATTTTATCGTCGGGTCCAGGTGCAATCGGGTCACTGTCGATTTCGATCGTCAGCGCGATGTTCTGCCCCGAATGCTCAGCAGAATACGAGGCGGTATGCGTGATCATATCGTATGCCGTCCGAGTGACGATGACGTCACGCTGGAACCAGGCCGGAGCGAAATAGACGCACGTCTGGTATCCGAGCCCCAGGAGCCCGGCTACGATCAGCATTCGACTGAGAATTCGTGTACTCATGCGATCCTAATATCAAACATCAACTACAAAATGAAGCCTATTCTATGTGTTTCACGCGAAACACATCTGCATTCCCACTGCGCTTCGATCCGCTATTAGTGAGTTTTGAAACTAAATTCGAAACACTATACCAGTGGGCCAAAAAGTTGAGTGGGCCACTCGTGATTCACCGACCAGAGATTATTGCGGCACTGGATAGCGGACGCAATCGAGATGGCGAGGGCAATCCAGACGACAATTCGTCCCGGAGTATTGGCAATTCGGTCGACGGCTTGCGCGGCTCCAACGAGGAAAAACGGCGTAATGATAATGAACCAGCGAAATCCGTAAGAGGCCCCGCCGTAGTTGTTTGTGCCCGTCAGATAATAGAGCACAAGAATGAGAAACGCGGCCAAGATCGAAGCATTCCAAAGTGATTGCCTTCGGTCTCTACCCTTTTCGCGGAACAATAGCTCCATAAGGCCAATAACCATAACGGGATACAGTAAAAAGACGCCTACCCGACCAATGGTCATGTTGAACAAATAGAGGCCCCACGGATGATTGAGTCCGTCTACCCCGTAGGGGTCGCGCCAATACGACTCTTCGTACATGTAATACTCGTGGTTCATCTGGAAGGGCACGGGACTGCCATGTAACGAAATCATGATGGCGCAATGCACGATAAGTGGAATACTCGCGGCCGCTACTGCCCAGGCGATGTTTTGCCGTGAGAACTTGGAAACAAAGGCGATTGCGAGCACGACGACGAAAATTGCCGACGGTAAATCGATGACGACGGACAGCCCCAGGCACAATCCTGCAAGGGCACAGATAATACCTGTTTGAACATTCTTTTTTTCGTCCACGCAGCGAAACACTGCAAATGCCCCGATAAGACATGCGGTCGCGGGCACGTGGTTGTTCATGGCCGCTGCGTACCCGGCATATTCAGTGCCGGACATCAGCGCGATGATTGGTATCAATGTGGCACCAGTCCCCAAGGCATAACTTCGCAGCAGGAAGTAAAAAGCGAATCCCGCCAGGGCGAAGGGAATCGTAATAAAGGTGATGACCTGAATCTTGAGTAGGGCCAGCCTGTCCCCCTCCCTGTCGAGGTCGAAATTGGCGATGCGGTGGAGCACCCAGTAATGGACCGTCATCATGAGTGGCATCACGGGGGGTTTGCTGGAGTACAACTTGCCGTCGACTTTCACTTTGTCCACCGTGCGGTTCGCGAAGGGGTTTCCCGTTTCGGCGGCATCAATCTGCCAGGTACCGTCGTGTACGAGTGCGTATACGGTGGCCATGCGGCTGTTGGTGGTATCTCCTGAGAAGGGGTGAAGGGCACCCCATGTGGACCAGGCCGCTGCGGCGAGTATGATGAATCCGGCCGCCCAGCGTTGATACACCGATTTAGTGGAGGCTTCCAAGGGCCTGTCCCCGACTCAATCGCGCCAGAAGAGCAGGCGATTCCAGAAACCTTTTGATTCGTCCGAAGCGCCACCACCAAGAAGCACCTCATCGAACTCCGGGGTGTCCCGCTTCAGGGTATCGTCGGTTTCTTCTGCGATAAAGAGCGTTCCGGTCTCGCGCCAGCGCCCGTGACGTAATTCATACGAACGCGTTTCGTGACCGCGCGAAGCATAGAAATTGGAGTTGGAGCGCGCGCGATCCTTCTTTTTGTCGAATCGTGTTGTAAACCGTTCCTTGTTCAGTCGAACCTGCGCAGTATAGGGTGTGATGCGCGAATCCGACGCAATGGTTTCCACATCGTACTCCTCCACGCCGTCCGAATAGTTGACATACTCCCGGTAGTAATACGGACGGCGAAAAACAAGCTCCGCCGCGCCAGGCGTGTCGGCGCGCTGTGCGTCTCGGAGAGAGCGGTCAATGAGTTCGCGAAGTTTCGCATCCCGTTCGAAATCGCTGATGGTTGTGCCGGTGAAGCCTGAATCCGATGAACTTCCACCGAAGCGGAACATCGCGCAGCCGGAAGTGGTCGCAACGATAGTGCAAACGATAATGACCCGTATAGCGAGATTTCGATACATGATGCCCCCTTAGCAAAAAATACTCCTGCGCCGTGACGATGCAGGAGTATGGTATATCACGTTTCGGATCAAAATGTGAAGATTTATTTGAGACTGCGCATGGCTTGTACGTTGATGAGGCGTCCATTGCGCTTTGCATCTTCAAGCATCAGCGAAGAGCTTCCTGACATGCCGACAACCTGAAAGCGCCCGCCGACATCTTCATTGATTTTTGCATAGACGATGGGCTTACCAGAGACTCCTACCAATTTGAACTCGGCTCTTTGTAATTTGGCATCGATTTTCACGAGAATCATGGAGTAATCGGCGTTCTCCTGGTCAACCTCATCCCGAATATCAATCACACGTCGATGGGGATGAATCTGAGCTGCCTGATTTGTGATTCGTGAAGCATCTCGCAGTTTGGTCTTGTCCCATGGATCAGCGTCAAGCAACCCCTGTACTTTATCGACCACCGCATCAAGCATATCGTCGGCAATCTTCGTGTTCGCGGGGCTGGGATCCTCATTGGTAGCCGTAATAGCGGCCTCTAGCGCCTGGAGCGGATCGCCTGTCGATGCATAAATACTGGGGGCTTGATTCCGATAGGTAGTTTCCTTCGCGGGGGCATCGTTTTCCTGCATGTTATTCAGAAAACCCGGGGCCTTAATCGCCACCACGGCTATCACCACTACCAATGCAGCAATTTTTGCGATAGTTCCAATACGAATTCCACCGGACGCGGGCGGTGGTGCAGGAGCGGCACCTCCAAGCGGAGAACGATTATAGTCCATTTGACCACCGTCGCCACCCGGAACGTCGAAATCATCAATACCGCCAAAGCCGTCAACGTCCGAACCATCTTTCGCGTCTTCAATTCGAAACGATTCAAGTGCATCCATGACACTACTGGAAATCGCACGATGTTGTGTATTCTCGCCACCGAGATCATTTATCGATAGACTGCGGGTTTCTTCTTTGGGTTTACCAACGATCTCGCCACAGAATTTGCATTTCGTGGCCAGCACGCTGATTTCCGTGCGACAACTCGGACAGGTTCTACTTTTTTCTGGCGTTTTCATCTCATCACTCACAGTATCGCTCCCGATAATAACGCCTCGGTTATAATCCCCACCTAGATATACGTACAACCAACCTACCCAGATTATTCATTCTCACGTTGTTCTACTACTAATTGTAGGCAAAAAAATCGCCATTGTCAACAATCATTTTCAACTCTAAGCGCTTATTTTGCAACTACTTAGAAGACACCCGTCTAGGACTCCGGATAAATCTTTCCTTTTCCACCATAATCCTCGCGGCTCGCGAATAGTTTCACTATTTGTTCAGCGTTCAGCTTTTTGGGGCTACCTAGCAATCGGGCCGTCAAAATGGACTCGGCTGCGTGCTCGATTTTTTCCATTTTGTAGTAGGCATCGAGCAGGTCATCGCCGACTGTAATCGCTCCATGACGGTCCAGCAGAAGAGCGTCGCACTCCCGAATTAGCGCTCGAATCACCACTGCGCCTTCCTTACTCGCGGGCGTGGAATAGTCCGCCGTAGGAATCCCCCCGACAGCAAAAACCACTTCCGGCAACAGATAGTCCGTCAGCGGTTGTCCGGCTAGCGTGAAACCGACCGCCTTCGGAGGGTGCGCGTGTACGACGGCCTGGATGTCCGGGCGCTCTTCATAGGCCGCGAGATGCGTGAAGAATTCGGAGGATACTTCTCCCTCACCTTCGATCTTTCCAGCAGCACCATCTGCGATCACCAGATCTTCCGGTTGCATGAATCCTTTGGAGACACCACTGGGTGTCACGAGAAAGCGATCCTCACCGAGCCGTACGCTGATGTTGCCGTCCGTGGCCGACACGAGATTCTTGTCGTACAAGCGTCGACCAATGTCGCAAATCAGTTCGCATAGTTCGAGGTCTGAGGATTCAGAAGTACTCATGTGATCTTCGATTCCTGGTTTGATGCCTTAGAAAACAGGTGTACACCAATCGCGATATTTTTCGACCTTTCCTTGAACAACGTCGAAGTAGATCGTTTGAAGTTCCTTGGAGCGGGTACCGGGTTTTCCGTCGCCGATGAGTCGCCGATCAACGGAGCGGACCGGGGCGACCTGCGCGCCGGTACCGGTAAAGAACAATTCGTCGCAGACATACAACTCCGTACGCGAAATAGGTCGCTCGATGACTTCCATACCGAGTTCTTCGCGGGCAAGTTCCATGACCGTGTTACGCGTGATGCCGATTAAAATGTCGGCCGTTGGCGGAGGCGTGATAAGTTGATCATCGAGAACCATAAAGATATTCATTGCGCTGCCTTCGGATACCGTGCCATCTTCACGAAGGACAATAGCTTCATCAAAACCGTTCTGCTCGGACTCGCTACGGCTCAACGCGGAGTTGACGTAACTTCCGGTCGACTTCACGCGACTGGGGATAGCGTTGTCCGATAGTCGTCGCCACGAGGACACCGCGACATCCAGACCGGATTCGACGTCGACGTAATCCCCCAGAGCGATGGTCCAGCAGCAAAATTTCGAGGTGATTCCGTGGAGTTTGGGTCCCAGAGAATGCTCGCTTTTGTACACGATCGGACGGATGTAGACGTCCTCGCGAAAACCACTCTCCTTGACAAGCTTGATGCAAATGTCTTCGAGGTCTTTGTGGGATTCCGGGATATCCATGCACATGACATTGCAATTACGCACCAGCCGATCAATATGCTCCCACAGGCGGAAGATAAGGATGTTGTCCTCGTCTTTGTTGTAGTACCCACGAATGCCTTCGAATATGCCAGTCCCGTAGTTGAACGCGTGTGTCAATATGCTCACCTGGGCGTCGGCCGTGGGAACATATTCCCCTTCAAAATAGGCCATCTTGCCCGGATTCATTTCTGCCATGGATCGAGTTCCTTTAACCTTCTCAGGTGGTTTCAAGTAGCCGTATACTTTAGTTGTTTATTGTTGACTGAATCAACCCAGCGCGAATCGCCCTTCTTAGGTATGCGGGCCATGCGCACGCGAATTGGCATAGACTTTCGCGAGGATTGACGGGTACACTAGGGCCGTTATCGAGCTTTAGACCGAATGGAGACCTACATGGCAAAATTGTTAGAGGGAAAACGAGGCATCATCACGGGTGTCGCCAACGAGCGTTCGATCGCCTGGGGATGCGCGAAAGCCTGCGCGGAACAAGGCGCAGAACTGATTTTCACCTACCTGGGCGATGCTCAGGAGAAACGCGTGCGCAAGTTGCTCGAAGGCTTGCCCAGCGCGACGTGTCATCCATGCGATGTCACTAGCGATGACGACATCACCGCCTTTTTCGGGGAGGTGAAGAATCGCTGGGACTCACTCGATTTCCTCGTCCACTCCATCGCTTTTGCAGACAAAGACGACCTTTCGGGTCGCTTCCTCAATACATCGCGCGACAATTATCACATGGCCATCGATATTTCCGCATACTCCTTGCTCGGACTCGCCCGCGAAGCCGAAGCCTTAATGACCAACGGCGGCAGCATCGTCGCGATGACCTACTACGGCGCAGAAAAAGTCATGCCACACTACAACATCATGGGCGTCGCCAAGTCAACACTCGAAGCCACCGCGAAATACCTCGCCGCTGACCTCGGCCCCGCCAGCATTCGCGTCAACTGCGTCAGTGCCGGTCCCGTTCGCACCCTCTCCTCGGCCGCCATCTCCGGCTTCAAAATGATGTTGCGCAAAACAGCCGACAACGCGCCCCTGCGACGCAACATCAGCCAAGACGAAGTTGCACAGTCCACACTCTATCTCCTCTCAGACATGTCCTCCGGCGTAACCGGCGAAGTCCACCACGTAGACAGCGGCTACAACATTCTCGGGATGTTCGCGGGCGAAGAATTCTAGGTAGGAGATCAGGATGAAGACAAAGTATTTCTTAATACCGCTCTTGTTCGTTCTTGAGGGGTGTATCAGTCTCCCAAAGACCGAAGTGCCTGATTTCAGCGAGTGGCAGGATTATAGCTTCCAGCTTTCTGATAACACGCTTGTTTTTACGGCGCCCAGTAGTGGTTACTTATATCCCAGATCACGCTCCATTGATCATCTGGACATATACGACAAATCGATATACCATCCCATCGGCAAGAAAATCGTGTTTTCATATATGGCATGGGACTGGAGGCCCACTAGAAGCGTTGCGGGACATATGGGGATTGGGGCGGATATCGTTGTACATCCTATTGAGAAAACCGTTGGCGAGAGATCGATAAAAAAACTAGTTGACCAAAAAAACCGAAATGGATTTCAGAGAACGTGGGGTTCAGAGCGTCGTAAGATACCGTACACGCCGATACGCTTTAAGCATGTATTACGCTTTTCGGAAAATGGTCCTAAATGGTTGGTGAGTGATTACCCGCAAGGCCCGCCTAATGGAATTCGAAATCCTGAAGCCGAAGAATTATTTACCTATCCATTAGACGATACTCATTTTCTTACTATATACGTCCTCTTTATGAACAACACCTACCAGAGGGATCCGGACGGAAAGAAGCATTTACTTTGGTATAACGAGGCAGAGGCGATTGCCGATCGTATTCTTGCGAGTGTTCGAATCGAACGCACCACGCCGGTGCCGGATATTGAATACGGCGCGACCGATATAGGCGTAGTTTCCCCCAGCCAAATCCCTTACGTCGACCGCCTTTCCGAGCGCCCACCTCTCGTCAAAGATAAAAGATAAACCATTTAAAGAAAGGTAAGACAGCACAATGAGCACGCACCAACTAGCTTTACTCGGGGGAACTCCGATCCGTTCGCACGACCTTGCGTGGCCTACGTGGCCACAGTTCGACCAACGCGAAGAAGCCGCTCTCAAAGATGTGCTCCACAATACCAACTGGTGGTACGGCGACAAGGTTCGTGATTTCGAAGAAGCCTACGCCAAGTTTCAGGGGGTCACCTACTGTCTCACCACGACCAGCGGCACGACGGCACTGGAAATCTGCATGCAGGCCCTCGATATTGGCCCGGGCGACGATGTGATCGTGCCTCCCTTCACGTTTTTTGCGACCGCAAGTGCGGTATCCCGAATGGGCGCGAAACCGGTATTCGTGGACATCGACGACACCTGGAATATCGATGTCGAACTCATCGAAGCGGCCATTACACCCGATACCAAGGCCATTTGTCCCGTGCATTTCAGCGGGCGCATCTGCGACATGGATCGCATCAACGAGATCGCGAAAAAGCACGACCTCTACGTCATTGAAGATGCCTGTCATTCCTGGGGTGCGTCTTGGAACGGCAAAGCCGCAGGTATCCTCGGCGACTGCGGAGTCTTCAGCTTCCAAGCCTTCAAGAATCTCACAGCCGGAGAAGGCGGCGCGATGGTCACTGAAAGCGTCGACATCGCGGGCATCATGCAATCCCTGATCAACTGCGGACGTGAAGAAGGCGGCGTCTGGTATGAACACTACCGCTTCGGCACAAACGCGCGTCTGGGCGAATTTCAGGCCGCACTGTTATCGACGCAATTGGAACGGGTGCCCGAGCAACAAGCACTTCGGATTCGCAACGCGGATATTCTCGATGCAGGGCTTGGCGCTATCGACGGCCTGACTCCGCAACCCATCGATTCGCGCCAAACGAAACATTCGCGACACATTTATTGCCTGCGCGTTGACCCCAATGTCTTCGGTTGCTCCCGTGAACGTCTGGTGGAGGCGATCATTGCCGAAGGCCTTCCCATCGGCGCGGGCTATCCCATGCCCTTGTACAAACAGCCCGCCTATGTGAACATGGGCGACTATGCGGACCTAACCTGTCCCGTTTGCGAAGACCTGTGTTACCGGAGCGCGCTGTGGTTCAGCCATCAGCACTTGCTGGGGACTGAAGACGACATGAATAGTATCGTTGACATGTTCGAAAAAGTGAAAGCAAACGTAGCCGAACTAACCTAATCGTTCCAGCAAAACTTTCTGTTATACTGATCCGATTCATGAATGAACAAGGGGCAAATTTATGGCATCGTTGGAAGAGGTGTTGGGCTACGCGGTCAAACACGGCGCGTCAGACGTTCATTTGTGCGTGGGCAGTCCACCCGCATGCCGCATCGACGGCAAGATTCGATTTTTCGGTGAAGACAACCTGACCCCCACCCATACGGATTCTTATCTGGATCAAATCCTCACTGAAACCAAACGCGTCGAATTCGACGCGACCGGTGACACGGACGTGGCCTACAGCATTCCCGGTCTGGGACGATTCCGCGTCAATTGCCTAAAACAGCGCGGCTCCACGGGCATCATCATGCGCCACGTGAAAGGCAAGATCCTTCCCTTCCACGAATTGAATCTTCCAAAAGCGATGGATCAGGTGAGCGCGGTTCGGCGCGGATTATGCCTGATTACGGGAACGACGGGTAGTGGTAAATCGACCACGCTCGCGGCGATCATCGATCACATCAACACGAATCAGCGTGAACACATCGTCACACTCGAAGACCCGATAGAATTCTTGCACCAAAACAAGAAAAGTCTCGTCACGCAACGCGAGATCACCATCGACACAAAGGATTTTAGTACGGCCCTGCGCGCGGCGATGCGTGAAGATCCCGATGTGATTCTTATCGGCGAGATGCGGGACTCGGAGACCTTTCACGCGTCAACGTCTGCCGCAGAAACGGGACATTTGGTGTTCAGCACATTGCACACGACGAACGCCATGCTCACCATTGACCGCATCATGGACATGTTTCCCGCGACTCAACACGATCAAATTCGCTCGCAACTGGCCCTGCAACTGAAGTATACCGTTGCGCAACGACTGGTCCCCTCGATTGATGGAAAAGGGCGTGTTGCCGCGGTAGAAATCATGTACAATTCCCCGGCCATCGCTCAGCTGATTCGAGAGAATTTGATTAAACAGATCCCGAACGGTATCGCGGCAGGCGGAGATGAGGGCATGCAGTCGTTTAACACGAGCCTGGTCGACCTGGTGAAACGCGAACTGGTCAGCAAGGACGATGCGGTGAAGTTTTCGGATAACCCCGAAGAATTACAGATGAACCTGAAGGGGATCTATCTGAGTTCAGCGAAAGGCGGAATCCTTAAACGCTAGTTGCCCTTCAGTACCCTCATCAGGAACTGGATATTCTCATAAGGCGTCTCCCGCAGGAGTCCGTGGTCGAGATTAAAGATGTGCCCCCGACTCTCCCCCGCTTCCACACACGCACGCGCGGCCGATTCGATGGCTTCCAACGGCCCGTCACACAAGAGGCGATTGCTGAGGTTCCCCTGGACAACCTGATCGATGCCGAGCACGTCTCTGGCCTCATGGATACTGATACTACTTGGAAGACTCACGACATCCGCGCCAGCCTCACCCAGTTCGGCGATGTTATCCCATTCCCGCGCGAATTGAATGGTGGGCACCTTACCCTTCAGTGCGGCGAAAATTTTCTGTTGATACGGTAGCGCGAGAGTGCGGTATTGATCGGGCGTACACAGAAATGCGGCGGATTCGAAGAGTTGTACACTGGCCGCGCCGTGTTCGATTTGGTATTCAAGATAACGAATGGTCATTTCGGTCAGTTTTTCAAGCAGGACGTGCGTATCTTCGGGATGATTCTCAAAGAAGTTGAAAGCGCGCTCGGCTTTGGTGCCGAAACTTTTTCCTTCAATCATGAACACGGCCAAGGTCATCGGTGCGCCTGCGAATCCAAGCACGGGCAACTCGCCGTCCAAGGTCGCGTGTAGCCTGTCGAAGGTCTCTCCGATAAAGCCCACCTGCTCGGGCATTTCGTATCGCGTCAACCGATCAATATCATCGCGCGTGTTAATCGGATTCTCGGTGACCGGTCCCGGACGAAACAGGAACTCGCAGCCCATCGGCCCGAGCGGCGTGAGAATGTCCTGGAAGTAAATGATCGCGTCCACCCCGAGGCGTTTCGGAAGCAACGAGATGTGTGCCGCTTGTTCGGGATGCTGAAACAGCTTCTCCAGGGGCAAGTCAGCCTTGGCTTTGTACTCGTTATAGAGCGGATCGGTCCGACCTGCCTGCCGCATCATCCACACGGGCGGGCGCGGGGTCGTCTCGCCATTGAGCGCGCGAATCAGCAGGTCATTTGTATAGCTTCTAGGCATGGATTCCACGCGGGGTTAGGATTCAGAATAGGTTAGTCGCCGGGGCGACGGGTAAAAATCACGAGAACGGCACCGACAATGGCGATCACGGCGAAATATTGAATCGGCATTACATTGATGACGGCGAGATAGGTCAGCGCGCCACCGATAACACCCACGAGTAAAGTCAGGATGGCGATGATTCTCATTGCGGAGTCTCCCTGTTCTCAAGCATCGGTGAACGTTGAGGGAGTATAGCGATTGCCCCGGAACAGTTCAAATCGAAAACGACTGGCTAGACTTGTTTGGCCCGGTATCATTACAATTCACTTATGAGCAACGACGAACAGCAATCTGCAGATAGTAATCCAGAGAAAGAGATTCCCGACAACGCCGATGATCTATTGTTTCCCAAGCAGGGGGGGAATCAATCACGCATTGAAGATCTCGAGGAACAGGTGCGCGAGTTGTCCGGCCTGGTTGAGATTCTACTGGAGCGACCCGTGCCAGACGCTGCGCCCAAAGAGGAGTCCGACCCCATTGAAAATCCGGGTCAATTGGAGCTCACCGAAGAAGTTTTCGATTTGGTGGGCGGCGTACGCGAAGGCGTCGAACGCATACTCGGTGTGCAACAGGGAGAATCGCTCGAAACGCGACTGGGAAGCATCTGGTTGCCGCGGGGTGCGGTCCTGTTGTTCATGACCTTACTGGTGCTGGGTATACGCGATGACAGTTTCCCCCCGCTCTATAAAGTCTTCACGGGCTACGGCGTATCGATCTGTTTTGTCGCCTATGGACTCTATCAACGCAGCCAACCCGGTCTATTCTCGAATGCGTTGATGGGCACGGGACTCTCCACTCTTTATTTCACGACCTACGCGCTCTTTTTTATTCCGGAGACACAACTTCTCGAAACGGATCTCAGCGGAC
Source organism: Candidatus Hydrogenedentota bacterium (assembly GCA_046583315.1). Taxonomy (GTDB): domain Bacteria; phylum Hydrogenedentota; class Hydrogenedentia; order Hydrogenedentales; genus DTSJ01. The sequence goes on along the minus strand of JAYGCN010000102.1, from coordinate 4,734 downwards.
TCCCCATCATTCCGACGATGATTGGCGTGGGTCTTCTGGTGGGGGGATTTCTTCTGCGATCCAAGAGCGAAACCACGACCGGAATCACACTGGCTCTGATGTTGTACACGGTCGTCATATCGTTGAACCAGGTAGGCGGCGAGATCGAAATGAAGTATGCCTTGTTCACCTGCAGCCTTATCGCAATCATCAGCACAATTCTGCAATTTAACCATCGCCTGATTCTGCCCATGTGGATTACACTGCTTGGAACCTACGGAATCTACAATTACTTTTTCGTTTTCACGACTCCGGAAATCCCCCTTCCCCTGGAGCAGTTTTACGGCTACTGTGTTGCCTTACTGACCCTGGTTTACCTCTGCGTCTGTATCGGCTGTATCGCGCATTTACGAAGTGCCTCGCCGCAACACCGCAGTGCCGCGCTTCTCGTCGGAATCGCTTTCCCCTGGTTCTTCATGCTGACCTGGTATCCGCTGCAAGACTTCCTGTCGCAGTGGATCATGCCCTTCCGCGTATCCATCACATTCTGTTTCATTCTCCTTACTGCGGCCGCGCAACGCTACGGCTCCAAAAGTAGCCTGATCATGCAGATGTTCCTGTGCCAGATGATCGTCTTTGGCACCTTGGCCTTCGATTCCGCCTTGACCCGTGAATGGCTGATGATCGCGATGGGCTTGGAATGTTTGACCCTCGCAATACTCTACAAGCGCCTTCCCTTAACTATCCTCAAAACGGCCCAATTGTTTTTATTGTTGGTTATATTCGTGGGAAGCATGTCAATTCTGGCCCTGGAAAGTCGCATCGACATATTGGGATACGTGCTACCCACCAAATGGGTCACGACCTTGGCAGCAGTGGCATTGTTCACCCTGATTGCCTGGTACTACGACCATCGCGTTGCGCCTCATGCGTCTACACTTTTCCATCAAGAAGACCACTGGTTCCTGGCAAATCGACGTTGGAACTGGTCTCCCAGCGTCATGGCCGTCATGAATACCACCGTCGGCGCATTGATCCTCACCGCATTAACCATATTCGATCTCGGCGAGTCACCCTCCCTTCCATTCATACTCGCAGGCGAAGGTCTGGCCTTCGCACTCATCGGCATTTTGTTGGGCACCCCCCAAATGGGTCTTTCCAGCGTTCTGATGATCGTGAGCGCCCACGTCACCTATCACTTTTTCTGGTATACCGGCCGGGTCGACTTCGATTCACAACCCTACTTCATCAATCTTACCATCGTATTGGCCCTGGTCTCGTTTCTCGGTAGCTACTTCTGGGAACGCTACCTGCGCCGAATCGAAGACGGCACGCCTTGGGAACACGATCTGCTTTCATCGATCCCGTTCATTGCCTCAACGCTCGTATTGACCACGCTGTGTGAGCGCATGGATGGTACGCTGTTTGCCCCGGCGGCGCAGGTCGCGCTTGGATTGATCTTGATGGCAGTGGGAACGTTTTCGTTGCTCATGGGCCTGCGCATCGCCGCCATGACCGCGACCCTGTTGGGGTGCGCCAGTTTCTATCTTCGATCCCTGGACGTGCTTGCTCCGAATACGGACTATCCGGATTTTCTGGCCTATCTGATCGCCATCATCGTCATGGTCGCGCTAACCGAACGGCTACTCCGCTGGTGGGAACGTCGCATCGCCAGCGATTCAATGCCCACCGTATGGCTGCATCGCTTCATGGTGTCGGCTGCGATGGCGATCGGGATGCTGGGCCTGTGGCACGATTCACTGCCCGAACGCTTGAGTCTTCGCCTGATGGCACTCGGGGTCATTACGATGATTTTCGGTGTCGTATTTCGTTCCTCACAATACCGCTTCGCAGCACTCATCGTTATTTTCGTCGTGATTGCACGCCTTTATGCCTATGACTTATCCAACCTGGCTCCTGTACTCAAACTGTCGGTCGTCGCGATTATTACCGTGATTACGCTCATTATTTCATGGGGATACAGTCGACTGCGTGCAAAACCTTCCCAATCGGAACTGACCTAGAGGCCCATGCCATGACCGGAGCGGCCCGATACCTATGCACACGACTGAAAGAAGCAGGTCATGAGGTCCTTTTCGCCGGGGGGTACGTGCGCGATTGTCTTTTGGGACTCCCTTCGAAAGATATCGATATCGCCACGTCAGCAACACCCGAGGAAGTCGAAAAACTATTCCCGAAGTCCATCCCGGTCGGCGCGGCATTCGGCGTGCTAATCGTCGTGCACGAGGGGTTTCATTTCGAGGTCGCGACCTTTCGCGATGATGGAAACTACGCGGACGGACGGCGACCGACCAACGTCACCTTCGTTGATGCCGAACAGGATGCGCTTCGTAGGGATTTCACGGTCAACGCCCTGTTTCAAGACCCCTTCACAGACGAAATCATCGATTACGTAAACGGTGAAGCCGATTTGAAGGCGGGTATTATCCGTGCAGTAGGTGATCCGCATCTGCGCTTCGGCGAGGACCATCTGCGACTGCTGCGTGCGGTACGTTTTGCGGCTCAACTCGATTTCACCGTTGAAGCGGAAACCCTCAACGGCATTCGAAGCCATGCCAAGTCGCTGGCACGGATCAGTCCCGAACGAATCCGCAACGAGTTGGAGCGTATCCTGACACAACCCCGGTCCTCTTCGGCGATTCGTCAGATGCTGGACACGGGATTACTTGAGGTCGTTCTGCCTGAGCTTGTGCAGACCGTAGGGTGCGAACAGCCTCCGGAGTTTCATCCGGAAGGAGATGTGTTCACGCATACGATGTTGCTTCTAGACCATTTGGACTGCCCCACCTTCACGCTGGCCATGGGTGCACTGTTGCACGACATTGGAAAGCCCGCGACGCAGACCTTCGAGGATCGCATTCGTTTCAATCACCATGAAAAAGAGGGTACGGAAATGGCGGACGTGATCTGCCAACGATTACGGCTTTCCAATGAAGAACGTGAAGAGATAACTTGGCTTGTTTCCCAACACATGCGCATTTCCGCCATGCCGGATATGAAGGAGAGCAAGCGTAAACGTCTGGTTCGTGAAACGGGATTCGAAAAGTTACTCGACCTCATGCGGGTCGACTGCCTGGCGAGCCACGGTGATATGAGTACCTACGAGTGGATCACGGTGTATTCGGATAATCTGGAACCGGACGCGATTCGACCCGATGCACTGGTGACCGGCGACGATCTAATTACTCTTGGCTACCGGCCCGGGCCACTGTTCAAAGAGATCTTGCAGCGCATTGAAGATGCCCAATTGGAAGACACGCTGTCCAACAAAGAAGAGGCTCTCGCGTTCATCAGCACGCAATGGCCGACGGACTCTACTGATTAGCGACGGCACTTTCCTGTTGCGGAAGCACCACCGTGAACAGGGATCCGGCGTTTTCCTCACTTCGAATTGTGAAACTGCCGTTGTGGGCCTCAATCACGCCAAAGGCGTTTGCCAACATGATACCGCGCATGCCCAGTGCCACGTTATCCAGTACGTTCGACGACAGACCCGCCGCCTGACCAGCAGGCAATCCGGCACCATCATCTTTAATGATTATGTAACATCCGTCGGGTCTGTTTTCAGTCAAAATCGACACCGTGTTGCTGCCACTGGTGCACGTCGACAGACTCTGCATCAGCAACGCATATATAACGCGCTCCAACTGATAGGCATCCACGAACGCAATGGCACGGGTGTTGTTCGGAAAATCCACCGTGACACCCGCCGCCTTAATTTCCGCTGCCATTTCACTCAGCACCTTGTCCATCAGCGCATTCAACGGGAGCGATCGAGGGCGAGCATGTTGGATGCTCGCGATACCGACCATCTGCTGCACCGCGAGGTCCGCGCGTTTCATGGCTTCGTCAAGCGCATCCGGTTTCCCCGACTGCATCGCCTCGCGCAAATCGTGCAACTGTTCGTAAAAACATTTACCCAATGCTGACGTCGCCTCGTTTATGCCTTCCGCGCTGGCGTCTTCAATTTTCGCATCGATTTGTCCCGCTTGATCCACGATCGTTCCGAATGCGAGTCCATACGCTTTCATGTCTTCGAGATTCGCCTGCACAAACCGGGAACTCTCCCATCCCGTATCCACATAAATGGCACCTATGGCGTTCTTGTTGCTCATCAACGGCACGCAAATGGTTCCGGTTTTGGATGTCTCTGCTGCGCGCGTGGTCGGGGCTTCGGAAACGTCGCCGGAAATGATGGGTTTACGTTGACTATACACGTGCTCCACGATCGCGGTGTTCAGACCTGGGCCATCCTCGATTCCCGAACGCGTCGCGAAATACAACACGTTGAGATCGCGTTTGCCCGGCGTATTACCCAGAATGTAACACCGTTGACCGGGAATGCCCGAGAGAATAATCTTCGCCATGTGTTTGAACATGACATCCGAATCGAATAAATAAGGTTGCAGACGCGCGGCAGACGCGAGTGCGGCATTCAGACGCACATCAGGATTCTGCAGGGCGCGTTTCTGAGTTCCGCGCGCTTTCGGGATCGGCGTAGGTGTCGGCACATCGCCACTCTTCACGGAAACCGATGGTGCATCGGGCGTGGTCACCACAAACAGATGCTGCCCCACTTCCAGTTGATCCCCGTCGTGCAAACTGCCGCTTCGGGTGCGCACGCCGTTGATCTTGACACCGTTCCGCGATCCCAAATCTTCCACCGCAACGATGCCGTCTTCCAGCCATAAACGTGCATGTTGCCGCGAAACCGTTCCGCCATCCACCACAACC
>JAYGCN010000152.1:0-8476 GCA_046583315.1 Candidatus Hydrogenedentota bacterium | reverse complement strand
CTGAAAGGGAATTGTTATCTAAAGAAGAAGGATTATCCCGCGGCGGAAAAATTGTTTGAGTCGGTGATAACAACGTTCCCGGATATGCCGTACGCACAGCAGGCGCGGTATAAGCTCGCGATCAGTTTGATGGAACATGGCGCGACGACCGAGGCAAAAACGCATCTGGAGACGCTGACGCGGCAATCCGGTAAAATCGCGTTGGTGGGCGATGCCTCGTTTCTGCTGGGCACGCTGTTGATGGACAGGGCTGAATTCTCCAACGCGGGTCTTCAATTTTTGCGTGTGGTCGAGCAATACCCGCAGTCAGAATTTGCCGTTGACAGTTATTATAAGTTGGGTGAATGTTATGCCTTGTCCGGGCAATTGTCGAAGAGTGCAGAGACCTTTGAATCCTTCGCACGAAGCCATAAGGATAGTCCCCTGGCGCTGGAGGCTGTCTTTCATTCGGCCGATGCCTATTTTCAATTGGGACGTTTCCAGGACGCGTTGATTCGCTTCCAGCACGTCGCGTCGGATGGACAAACGAGTGCCTTCCGCGAGGAAGCCCTGTATCGCGTGGCCATCGCGTATCACAACTTGAACAAAACGGAGGAGAGTATTTCGACCTTCTCGAAAGTGCTGGAAAAATTCCCTGAATCAAAATACGCAGCGGAATCACAGTATCGAATCGGTGATTATTTGCTCTTCGAAAAGAATTCCCCCGTCGAGGCGATGGAACATTTCACGGCGGTAGCCCGCACAATGCCCACGAATGCGTTCAGTGGACGCGCATACAAGGGAATCGCGGTCGCACATTACGAAATGAAGGATTTCGACGGGGCCGTGGAAGAATTTTATCGCGTGATCATGCAGTACCCCGAAGTCTCGCTACAGCCGAGCACCTACGAATGGGTCGGGCAACATCTTTTTGACCGCGGCGAATGGAGGCATTGCAAAGAAGTGTTTACGGCGCTTCTCGATCGCGTGAAAAACTATCCTCAACCCGAGCAGGTGCATCTGAAATTGGGTGATGCCTTGGCATCTCTTGAGGATTATGATGGCGCGCTTGCGCAGTATGCCTGGATTGGCGAAAATCGGGCCGATACCGGCGTTGCCCATGAGGCCTCGTATCGTACGGCGCAGGTATTGGAGAAGCAGGATAAACGGGAGGACGCAGTCGCGCTTTATGAGACCGTAGCGAGTGCGACGATGAATGATACGGCGGCTCGGGCGCGCTTTCGTCTGGGTGAACTGTTTGAGTCGGGCGAAGAGTACAATCTGGCCGCCAAACATTATATGCGCGTCGCGATTCTGTTCTTGCACCCTGAACTGTCCCAGGAATCCCTTTGGCGCGCGGGTCAGTGTTATGAGAAAGGGGAGAATGTCTCCTCGGCGCTGAAAATTTATCGAGATATCGTGGAAGAATATCCCGACACGGAACAGGCGTCGCAAGCCACAACGCGGTTGACGGCGTTGAAGGGTTAGGCCGCTATGAATCCGCGCGCATGTGGAGGTGAGCGATGATTTCTCGCAGGCTCATCCTGTTGGGAGCCACGTTGCTGGCATCCGTCGCGTACTTCGTTTTGTATCTGGTGGCCCCGGATCTCATGTTAATCCGTGCCAACGCACACGCACCGAAGTTCGAGGCGCGCTTTGAGGTTGATCTCGATTATTTGGATCGCAGATTGCCCGAGTTTCCGTCGCCGGGCGATCTGGAGTCGGAGTTTCTGGCTGATGATTTTTTGCGGGAACCTCAGGAGCGCGAGACCTCCCTTCAACCGGACATCGAGATTGAGCCGCTGAAACTGGTGGACGTACCGGAGCTGGAGAAGCGCCTGGATTCAAATGCGTTGCAGCGGGAGTATGATTTTGATGTTGATGAAAGTATCTTCCAAGGGATCGATGCCCAAATTCTGGAGATTGCTGAGGAAAATGCGCGGCAAGGCGTGGACGTGGTTCGACGACTGGTGACCCCCTCTTCGGATCGCATTGTGGGCAAAGACGAACGTCCTACGTTCCGAGGGCGACCCGATGGTGCTGCTGCGGGCAATCCCGTCAAACTTTCCCGCTCGGTAGACATTATCAATGATTTGGTTGATATCAGTGACGGGGTGGACGATCGACTTCCGAAGCCGGATGAAGATAGTGCTGGCGACGAACTCGACCTGCTGGCCATGGAAGAACAAATGGCGTTTCGGCCTGAAATGATAGAGCCGGACTCTGCGTTTCTGCCGGAGGATATGCTGCTGGCGGGCGGCGACGTGCTGGAGGCGATCGAAGCGGAGAATCGATTCGCTTCGATGGACAGTCTGGTTTCGATACGTGCAAGGACGTATGTCGATTCTCGTACGAATGAGGGTTATTTTGAGCTCAAGATAGTGCCGGACGCTTCAAAAGTAATTCCGGTCCTGCCCAAAGACGTGACCTTTGTCATCGATGCCTCCAACAGTATTGTACAGCGCAAACTCACGTTGACGGCCCGCGGGGTGAGTGCCAGTTTATCGATGTTACAACCAGAGGACACCTTTAACATCATCGTGTTTCGTGATGCGCCGACGATGTTCAGCGAAACGAGAACACCTGCTACTGCGCAGGCCATCGCACGCGCCAAGGCGTTTCTTGACGGACTGGAATCTTTCGGCTCGACGGATGTCTACAGCGCGATCCAACCCGTGATTCAGCAACCGCCGCGACCGGGCGTACCGGGAATCGTATTTGTGGTTACGGATGGTCGACCGACTTCGGGGAATCTGGCGGGCCGTCAATTGATCAACGCCTTATCCGACGAAAATACGAAGGGGAACACCATTTATACAATAGGCGGCGGAAGAACGGTGAATCAGTATTTGCTCGACTTGTTGGCCTATCGCAACCGCGGACGATCGCATGTGTTTGAGCGGATGGACGAAATCGATACGCGACTCCCGGGATTTTTCAGTCAGTTGAACGACGCGTATCTTGTCGGCCTCACTGCGAATTACGGTCGCGTGAAGAGCGATTCAATCTACCCGCACGCGTTGCCGGATTTCTATAAGGGCCAGGTGGTCACGCTATATGGACGATTTGATCCGGCTACAGAAGACGATTTGGTCGTGCGGCTACAGGGGCGCTCCGGCGGTTTGGAACAGGAAATGGTGCTGGATGTGGCGCTGGATACGGCCGAGTCGGGAACATCCGAAATTGCGAAACGCTGGGCTTTCGAGAAGACCTACCACCTGATAGGAGAAATTAGCCGATCGGGTGAAACGCCTGCGTTAATGGGTGAAATACGGCGATTAAACGTGGAATACGGCGTGCAATCCAGCTATTATTCTAGGTAATCCAAACGTTTTGTAGAAATTGGGCCAGAATAACCTGCTTCGATACTAAATAATGTGCTCATAAACTGAACCGATGTGCTCAGTTATGTGTTCAATATACGGTTTAATGTGTGCAGAATACTGAATCTACACAAACTGAGGAGAGCCCTACGATGAAACGATGGATGAGTCCGTTAGCGATTGCACTGGCAATTGGATGCAGTGTATCGGCCAACGCCGAGGTGCCCAAGAACCCCACATACTACAAGGATGTGGCTCCAATCTTCCAGGAAAGTTGTCAATTGTGCCATCGTACTCAGGGTGCGAACTTTGGCGGTATGGTCGCTCCGATGGCGTTGATCGACTATGCCGAAGTGCGCCCTTGGGCCAAAGCGATTGCGAAAGCGGTTACGGCAAAAGTCATGCCGCCGTGGTCAGCGTCTCCTGATCAGCACGGTCAATTCCGCAACGAACGCGTGCTGAATGACGAAGACATTGAAACCATTACGAAGTGGGTAAGGCAGGGTGCCAAACGCGGTAACCCGAAAGACGCGCCGGCTCCGAAGACCTTCCCGGGCGATGGTACGGGTTGGCAAATCGGTGAGCCTGACCTCATCGTGGATATGGGTGCGGACTATTTCGTTGAAGATGATGTGGAAGACCTTTATGTCGACTTCCAGACGACGTTTACTGAGGAACAACTCCCCGAGGATCGCTGGTTACGCTCTGTTGAGTTCATCGGTGGCAGCCAGGCTGTTCACCACGTAATCGCGCGCCCGCTGGGCGGCATGGCTCCGGGTTATGACCCTGTGCATTATGCGGATGGATTCGGTGTTAAACTAAAAAAGGGTACCTCTGTTGAATGGGACATGCATTATCATAAGGAAGCCGGCCCGGGAACGGGTACCTGGGATCGCACGAAAGCGGGTATTGTATTCTGGAAAAAAGGCGATGAAATCGACCACGTGATCGGTACGGAATCGCTGGGTTCTTTCCGTTTCAACATCCCGGCTGGTGCGGAGAACTACGCGGACAGCGCAGAGTATACCTTTACTGAGGACACGATGATTGTGAGCTTTAACCCGCACATGCACCTGCGTGGCAAGAGCGCGAAATACACGCTGACGTATCCTGACGGCACGAAAGAGGTGGCGCTGGAGGTTCCGAAGTATGACTTCAACTGGCAGATTACGTATACCTATTCCGAGCCTAAGCGGGTACCGAAGGGTACCGTTATTCGCTATGACGCGGCGTGGGATAACTCAGCCAATAATCCGTCGAATCCTGATCCGACGCGTAACGTTGGGTGGGGGCGTCCGACGACCGATGAAATGATGTTCGGCTGGATGCGCCACACGTCGGTTGAAGAAAAGAATATTGTAGTCGGCGAGGAATCGACTGACTAAGAATACGTTTTACAGCCCCGAAATATCCTTATGATCGGACCAGCCCTTTCGCTTCGCGAGAGGGCTGGTTTTGACTTAATGGCGCACTGGGCGATACAATAGCGACCTTTTACAGCGCGATTCGCGTTGCACCACCAACCTGGAGTAATTTCGTGGAAAACATTGTAAGTCTATGTAAACGCAGGGGTTTTATCTTTCAGAGCAGCGGCATCTATGGCGGCATTAACGGCTGCTGGGATTTCGGCCCGCTCGGCGTGGAATTGAAACGAAATCTGAAAGAGGACTGGTGGTACAACTTCGTCGCGCAGCGTGATGATATTGTCGGCCTGGATGCGAGCATACTCATGCACCCGACGGTCTGGAAAGCGAGTGGCCATGTCGACGAATTCCACGACATGCTGGTGGACTGCAAGGAGTGTCGCAAGCGGTATCGCGCGGATCATCTGGAGACGGACGATTGTCCTGAGTGCGGCGGCGAATTGACCGAGCCGCGTACCTTCAACATGATGCTAAAGACCCGCCTGGGCGCGAACGATGATACCGCCGTGGAGACCTATCTGCGTCCGGAGACGTGCCAGGCGATGTTCGTGAACTTCAAGGAAGTCTATACCTCATCCCGTATGAAGGTGCCGTTTGGTATCGCACAGATCGGTAAGGCGTTTCGCAATGAAATTAATCCGCGCAACTTCATTTTCCGTAGTCGTGAATTCGAACAGATGGAGATCGAATTTTTCTGCAAGCAAGAAGACGAAGAGAAATACTTTGAACTGTGGAAAAAGGATATCTGGCAGTGGTATCTGGATATTGGTCTGACCGAGGAAAAGATGCGTTGGTTCAGTCATCCGAAAGAATCATTGGCGCATTACTCTAGTCGCACGGAAGACGTCGAGTATGAATTTCCCTTCGGGTGGGGCGAATTGCAGGGACTCGCGAATCGCGGAAACTTTGATTTGACGCAACATACCGAGCATTCGGGCAAGGACATGGCGTATTTTGATCAGCAGGCGAACGAACGTTTCATTCCGTCCGTGATTGAGCCTTCGGCAGGAGCGGACCGCACGACGCTGGCCGTATTGTGCGATGCCTACGAAGAGGAAGAGGTTGACGGAGACAAACGCACGGTGTTGAAGCTGCACCCGCGTCTGGCCCCGATTAAAGCAGCGGTATTGCCTCTGGTGAAGAAAGATGGTATCGCTGAAATGGCCCAGGGTTTCGAGCGGAAACTGCGCAAGAAGTTCCCGACCTTCTACGATCAGGGCGGCGCGATCGGGCGGCGGTATCGCCGTATGGATGAAGCCGGCACACCATTTTGCGTGTGCCTGGACTACGATACGAAGGAAGATGGAACCGTGACGGTGCGTGATCGCGACAGTATGGAGCAGGTGCGGATGCCGATGGATGACGTGGCAGATTACGTGCAGAAGAAATGCTCACACGAACGCGATTAGTCGAGGTCGGGGCGTGACGAGTGCCGACCCGACGCACGGACACAATGAACCCGGCTATTTTGACCGGATCGCGCATTCGTATGACTCCCACCGATCACCCCTTGGCCCGCATGTGGCGCGACTTCATGCGCTGGTTGCCGAAGCGAAGGCGGAACGGATGTTGGAGATTGGCCCGGGCACGGGAAACAGCGCGCTGGTCTTTCGCGAGGGATTCGATGGCACGCTTTTCGGCCTGGACCGATCATTGGGCATGTTGCGTGAGAATGCTCAAAAACACATCGCGATGCAGCGGGTGAATGGATCGGCCACGCAGATTCCCTTTGCAAGTAATTCGTTTCAATTTATTTTTGCCGTTCTCGCGATTCATCATGTGAGGGAGCTGGGTGCGTTGATGTCCGAGTGTTTTCGTGTGTTGGATACCGGGGCCTGCGCGTTTGCTACTGCGCCACGCCAATTTATCGATACCTATCCCTTGAACGACTATTTCCCCAGTTTCGCGCCGATTGATCGCGAGCGATTTCAACACGAGGATGACGTTGCTGATGGCTTTTCGAATGCAGGATTCAACAATGTGGAAAAGGTTTTCTTTAAACGAACCCCGGAGCCGATTGATGCGCAGTATGTCGAGAAAGTAGAGAACCAGTTTATTTCTACTTATGCCTTACTGCCCGAGGAGGAATTTCGTGACGGGCTTGCGCGATTGAAGGCGGATGTGGCGCGGGATGGACAATTATCGACGCCGATGGTGTGGGAATCGGTTGTCATATCCGGTTGGAAGCGTTAGACTTAAGCTTATGGCACAGAAACGACGCAAGAAAAATCGGGTCCGACAGAAAGACTGGGCAACGGATGCTAATACGACCTTTTCGCATGATTTGAGGAAGCATCGACGTACCGATACGGTGATCACCCAAAGCGCGTCGATATCGGAAGTCCCCGATGATTTCGAACCCAACGGACTCGTACATTCTCACTCGAAGAAGTGGGCCTTTGTTCAGCGGGACGGCGAGGAGGAAGTGACCACGTGCCGGATCAGTCCTCAACTTGGTGACGGTCGTTCGACGATTGTTGCGGCCGGAGATCGCGTTTTGGTTGACGATCTGGAAGAGGGCCCGACGGTCATCGCTGTTGCGCCGCGCCGCTCCAAGTTGAGCCGATTGGCCATTGAGCACTCGCATGTGGATGAACAAGTATTTGCCGCGAACATCGATATCCTGGTGATTGTGGTCTCGGTCCAGAAGCCTGTCATCAAACAGGGGCTGATTGATCGCTATCTTATTGCTGCGGATGCGGGATACGTTTCGCCTGTTTTATGCGTGAACAAGATCGATCTCATGGATGAAGAGCCGGAAATGATTCAATTTTACCGGGACATCGATATTCCAGTGTTGATGACGAGCTGTGAGACGGGGGAGGGACTCGATGCGCTTCGAGACGTTCTCGCGAAGAAGTGGGCGGTTTTCGCGGGGCATAGCGGGGTTGGAAAATCGACCTTGCTGAATTGTCTTTCGCCTGAATTGAATCTGGACACGCGCGAGGTGAGTCGTCGCAATGAGAAGGGCAAACATACAACTACGCTGTCGCAGCTGCACGTTCTGGAGGGCGACATTCATGTGGTGGATACGCCGGGCATCCGACAATTGGGCCTGTGGAACGTGTCGCCTGAGGAAGTGAGTTATTATTTCCCGGAGATCGCGGAATTGGGAGCTGGCTGTAAATTTCGGGATTGCACGCATATTCATGAGCCGGATTGCGCCGTGCGGGGGGCGCTTGAGGAGGGTAGGTTGAACGCCTATCGCTATGACTCGTATGTTCGGATTCGAGGCGATCTGGATGAATCGGCGGCGGATTACAAGAAACGTTCTTAGTGGGCCCTTCTTGCGCCCGGAAAAGCGGGTCTGTTAGGATGTTTCTATCTGGGGGGTGTAGCTCAGTTGGGAGAGCGCAGCGTTCGCAACGCTGAGGTCGGCGGTTCAATCCCGCTCATCTCCACCAGTTTTATAACTGTAAACATTGACAATAATGAGGAACACCGATTATTCCAAGATAGCCTATATTCGTATTTGTCCCCTATTTGTCCCAAGATAGGATTAATTTGCTTCGTTTCTGCCCCGCACACGCACGCACGCGCCTGTACCTGTAGCCACAAATTCTATCGAGTAGCTGGATTCAGCAGGGCAACCGTAGGTATCAGGATCGGTTCGCGGCTCACAGGTCAACACAGTGGGCCATATCCGGAGCGAATCGCAGAATCATGCAGGTATGGGGGACGCAGGGGGCAGGTATGAAAATACGGGACGGAACGGGCCAGGTCGAATCGGGTCGAAGGGATTCCCCGCCA
>JAYGCN010000036.1:0-7042 GCA_046583315.1 Candidatus Hydrogenedentota bacterium | reverse complement strand
CGACGCTCTTCCGATCTGATTACGTTGAATCCTCCAAGTGGATTCGGAAAGCCGCTGAGCAAGGGCATGTCGACGCGCAGCGTGTGTTAGGAGTAATGTACGCGAATGGTAACGGCGTACCTCAAGATTCCGTCGAAGCATATATGTGGCTCACTATCGCCGCATCCAATGGCAACCGGCATGCTGAGGAAGCTAGACGCACGTGGTTATCAGAACCAACGTCCATAAGCAAAGAACAAATATCCGAAGGTGATGAGATGACTCGCAAATGGCTTGAGGACTTTGAAAAGAAAAATAAAGAGTAATAGCCCCTGCTCCGTCCTCGGCTACTACCGCGATAAGACGTGATAAATACTAGAAACTGAAACGCATGCAGGTAAACATCGCATGAAAAAACCTACTTTATCGATTGCAAAAGTCGCGTATTGTACGATATGGATTGTCGGACTCGGCATGATCACGGGAGTATTGTTGGTAGGCAAAGGACAGGAAGGCGGGTTCCAGCATTATCTAAAACTTTATTGCGTCACGGTGCTCTGGGTCGTGTTTGGGGTCTATGCCTTCAATCTGCGCAGACCGCTGAACTGGAAAGTGCTGCCTTCGAGATGGGATCGAGTGATTGTCATATTTGTGATGGGAGTCTTTTGGATTATTCTATTGGGGGTATCGTTGCAAGCGCTTCTCAACCTACAGCTTTTCGTCGCGGCGCTCTTAGGATTTGTGTGTTTCGGACTTTTTAATGTACTAAGGGATTTGTTCAATCGCTATGACGAACGAGATTGAGGGGTATCGATGGTAGCAAAGAATAAATGCGATATATGTGCCAAACTCGATATCGTGAGGATTGTCAGCAGCAATCCTGAGGAGCTCGGCCAACTAATAAAGATAATTAAAACCCACCTTTTAAGAGCCAGTATCATAGAAGTACATGGAGCGCGTGATAATTGCGTTAGTTGCCAAGAGTCATTTTCGGACTTACCGGAGCTGCCACCATGGCCCGCTGACGTCCTTGATTATGGTTTCCAATGTACGGTTTGCAACCAACAGTTTGAGTTATTTGCTGACACCTACCATGGGAGGATTGATTGGAAGCGACTCTAAGTTGCCCGGCTTCAGGGTTTCTGTGCGGGTGTTAAAAATGTGGTCGAGAGCAATTTTGGTCCCGCCCCTCGAATCGTGATTTCGACTTCCCTGTTAGCAGGGAAGTCAGGTGAGAATCAGTTCGTAGCGTTTCTTAACACCGCCATATCAATTTCTTCGCTGGACCTTCCCCCATTGTCGTGCAATTTGCCTACGGTCTTGGTATGCTGAAAGCACCATGAGCGGCGATACGATTTATAGTTCGGCATACGGGAACGACGGATTTCGCCGGTTTCTGATTCGCGTATTCATTCCCATATTCGCGCTCGTTCTGTTCGCGGCGGTCATTTACTTTCCGTTTGCATTGTACGCTTCCTTCGCACCTACCGACGACGGGGATGAGGGTGTTTTTATTATAGTCGGCGACTTCTAGTCAATATTGACAGGCCATTTTCGAATTTTGACAAACTTATATGGACTTGCAGATAACATAGACGGATTACTCTCAAGAATCAATTTTTACTCTTAGTTTCGTGCGTTGTAGGCGTTTGGCAGATTTATAGACCCTACCCCCTAATCTGGTCACGTCCGTGCTCATTTCGCCGCAAGTGGCCTATACTGTTCTTAATTAGAATAGCACATGCTACTACGTCTATCATTCAAGCTGTTGAGAGATCAGGAGAAATCCTTAAGGTGACCGGTCTAGTGAAATACATCCACCCTGTTTTTCTATGTGCGTGCTCCCTGCTCATGGCGTTGACGGTCTACAGCGATACTAACGAGGAACGCACGTTCAGAGCAGGGGTAGCGACGAGCAATATTACACCGTGGATGGGACTGTCGCTGGCCGGACATATGCGTGATCGGAAAGTCGCCGCAGTGCATGATGAATTGCACACGCGGGCTCTGTTGCTTGACGACGGGAGTACACAACTGGTCTTGGTCACGGTGGACAGTTGCATGGTTCCTAGAGCAATTTTTGATGCAGCAAAGTTGATGGTCGAACAGTCTATTGGCATTTCCCCGACACAGATGCTGATGACGGCCACCCATTCGCATACCGCGCCATGCGTAACACCTCTGTTTCAATCCGACGCAGACTCCAAGTACGTTCAATTTCTAACCCGACGCATTGCAGACGCCGTAATTCGCGCTCACCACGGCTTGGCGCCTGCCCGGGTCGCACATGGTTCGGGATCGTTACCGGAGGAGGTCTACAATCGACGGTGGCACATGAAGCCCGGTACCGCGGGCATGAATCCTTTCGGATCGGACGATGACACGGTCCAAATGAATCCGCCGCGCGGGAGCACAGACATCATCAAACCTGCCGGGCCGACTGATCCTGAAATCGCCTTTCTGGCCGTTGAGTATCTTGACGGACAACCGATGGCGTTATTGGCGAATTATTCACTGCATTACGTCGGAGGTACCGGTGCCAATGAGGTATCGGCGGATTACTTTGGTATTTTCGCAAATCGCATATCAGAATTATTGGGGGTGACCAGAGCGTCAAAACCCTTTGTCGGAATGATGTCCAATGGCACGAGTGGAGATATCAACAATATCGATTTTGCTGTGGCCGGCGAGCGCCAAGAACCATATGAACAGATGACCATCGTTGCGCATAAGGCGGCCGCGCGCGTTCATGCTGCCTATCAAGATCTGGAATTCCAGAATTGGCTCGAACTGGGTGCCGTGCAGCGCGAAATCGAACTGGGCGTCCGCCTTCCCTCGGAACGGGACGTTGAAGATGCTCATGCGATTATCGATTCAGCGAGCGGGCCGGAGATGGTTAGTTATCGCGAGATATACGCGCGCGAAACGGTTTTGCTGAGCGAATATCCCCCCGAAGTTCCCGTGATTTTACAGGTGATGCGTATCGGAGATTTGGCGATTTGTGCAATACCGTGCGAAGTGTTCGTCGAAATCGGCCTCGACCTTAAACAGGACAGCCCGTTTGCTCGAACATTCACTGTAGAGCTGGCGAACGGGTACAACGGTTATCTTCCGACCACGGAGCAACATCAATACGGAGGGTATGAGACCTGGCGAGCACGGTCCAGCTACCTGGAAGAGTCCGCAGCCGATATGATTACGGATACGCTGATTGAGTTATTGGGGGAAGCAAAGACTTTGAAGTAAACGGCTTAACCGCTACTCAGCTTTCAGAAAACCGAGCAAGTTGCGAAGTTCCTGCCGCGTCATCCCCGCTTCAAGTTCCTCGGGCATCATCGATAGGCTGTTGGTCTCCAGCACGAGGATGTCTTTGCGCAGGATGGTGGTCTGGATACCCAGCCCTTGCTTAAGGGTGACGCTGGTGGAAGTCTCTGATGCGATTAGGCCGGTGTAGACCTTTCCATCGTGAGTTTCCACATAATAACTCTCGTAACCACTGAGCATGAGTCGATTTGGATTGACGATATGAACCAGAATCGACTCGAGCGATTGGCTGCGAATTCCGGAAAGGTCGGGGCCAACGTCGTGGCCGAGGTTCTCAAAACGATGGCAACCCATACAGAGCTCTTGAAACACGCGACGACCATTTTCGGGTTTCGGCGTCAACGTGAGGGCGTCGCGATACTCCTCGTAGCGTTTCGCGGGGTCGCTTTCTTCTAGGGCTGCAAAGAGTTCAACGGCCCGTTTGCGTTG
Organism: Candidatus Hydrogenedentota bacterium; assembly: GCA_046583315.1. GTDB lineage: Bacteria > Hydrogenedentota > Hydrogenedentia > Hydrogenedentales > DTSJ01. Next base: position 3,310 of record JAYGCN010000036.1, on the reverse strand, counting down.
ATCCGGGGTGCCCGTTCTGCACAGACGTGCGCGGCCGGCGGCATCGATGGACCAAGCGCCGATGCTTTCGTTTTCCAGTGCCGTGAGCAGGAGTTCGAGGCCGTTAGCGGCGGTGAGAATACCGTTGAGCGCCACTCTTCGCGTTTCACCGGAAAATCCCAGCCAGACGTTACGCTGAAGATATTCTTGAGCCACCCGATCATTCCGGAAGCCGTTGAGCGCCGTGATCGCGGCGACTTGAAGCCGTTGAGTTGTATTCGGACTGAGGAGCCGAGTCAATGTTTCGCCGGACGTGTCAAGGTCTGTGTGCCCTAAAACGTGAATTGCGAGTAATTTTACTTCTTGGGAAACAACAGCTCTGTTCAAGAGTTGCTTGCACTTCGCAATCCAACTATCGATCTGGGTCGGCTGATTGGTATGGTAATCTGGAATGACCTTGGTCAACGTCCTAATCGGGGTCGGGCCCTTCGGGAATTTCGTATTGCGCTGAACCCCGTCGAGCACTCCCTTGAGCGCAGCCAATCGCCAGCTGCTTTCCTTGTTCGGGCCATCATCAAGGATTCTTGTTGTATATCGCGCGATAGATTCTGGTGATTCAGACAATGCAATAATCCGACTCAGTCCCTCCATGAAATCGAGCCATCCATTTTCTCCGGTCGGCTCCTCTTGCAGGAGCTGCTCTGAGAACGCGGAGGCTGCATTTCCCAGGGCGCTTAGTACCACCACCTGAACCCAGGGATCGTCAATATCCTTTTTGAGAATGGAAGACAGTGCCAAGAGCGTGTCTGATCTCGGGGACGCTGTATCACCCAATACCAGCGCGCAGGCGAAACGAACATTTTCGTCGGGGTCGTTTGCGCGTTGGATGATTGCGGCGCGTAGTTCAGGTGACGATTCACCCAGCTCCCGGGCGAGGCGAAGACCTTGTTCCCGAATCACGGCGGAATCATCGCGAAGTGCACCAAGGAGATGGACGGGGGTAAGCGCATCAGCCGCATTGAGCAAATGTAGAGAGAGGGCGTGTGCCTGGGGCGATGTAGCGAGATGTAACGATTTTTCCAAGAGAGGAATGACGTCCGGTTCCATGTTTTCGAGGAGAAGGCGTTGTGCGGTATCTCGGTGCCATCCGTTGGGATGCCCAAGTGCCTCGACGAGCGTTTTAGGGGTGGACGCCTTCAATGTCGCAGGCCGATATTCACTCGCAGCCGTGATTCTATAAATGCGACCATTCGCTTTTCCCGCGTCGAAATCGGTGGTGGCTGCTACCTCATCAGGCAGATAGGTGGGATGCTCGATGGTCTGTCGGTACATATCGCAAAGATACAGGGATCCATCAGGGCCGTTTGTCAGGAACACCGGGCGAGACCATTCGTCCGTCGTGGCCAAGAACTCAGTCTTCGTTTCGTCCGGGTCGCGGAACGCCTCGAAGCTGCCTCCCTTGACTGCAATGATATCCCGATGCACCAGATTTCCGGTCGGCTCGCACACGAAACTGTTTCCATAATATTTCTTCGGTAGCGCCGTCCCTCGGTATATCACGAGACCGCAGGCAGCCGTAAACGTGCCCTCGTGCGCGTAGGCAGTGGTCGTCGCATTACTGACGGCGAACACGGGTGACGCCGCTCCGTGAATCGGAATGTCTTGTACCACGGTAGACCGATTCAAGTAGGGGTTGCGCGCCAGATCGGCGGGTTCAAGGACGCTGTGAACCAGATGATTACGATTGCTGCAGGTAAACTTATGCCCGAAATCATCAAAACTAAGGCCAAATTGCGCGCGGCCGGCGCGGACTTCGAGCGCATGGCTAAGAGGGTCGTACCGCAAGTCGTTGCGGCCCATATCCAGCTCAGGAATTTCGGGGTGCCCGGGAACACCCACGATTCCACCACTCAATCCGTTGGTGAAGTGTAGCCCGTTGTCGATTCCCAGCGTCGGGTGACTCACATAAAGTTGGGTAGAACCGCCGCGCGTAAACCCTTCGAGGAAAATTTCGTGGACATCGGCCACATGATCTCCGTCGGTGTCTTTCAGGAAATACACGTGCGGTGCGGCCGTCACCAATACACCGTCTTTCCAGGGCATGATGCCATTGGGAAAATCGAATCCCTTCGCAAACACGTTCCGCGTCTTGTAACGACCGTCGCCATCCTTGTCCTGGAGCATGGCAACCGTCCCGGCAGGGCCATCTGGACTGCCGGACGGGTAACCGCGATTTTCCACGACATACAGGTTGCCCTGTTTGTCGAAACACATTGCAACGGGATCGAACACTTCCGGTTCCGCTGCAACCAGTTCAATGTGAACCCCGGGGGAGAGGGCAAACTGGGCCCGCGATGCCTCGGGAGACAACGCCTCAAGTTGATCGGCATTTCCCGACATCGGCGTTAGCAGAAGACCCATTAGAAAAGCCGTCAAGAGCTTCGGCGAGCTGCACCTTAGACGGTCCCAGAGGTGAGATATGTCATCGTAAACAAGTCGTGGGGGATTCATGTGATTTCTACAGGTAAATTTACGCAGCAAACATTCGAAATATCTTGAATGCCTAGTATATACATTTGCCCGCAGAAAATCCTTGTCTCACCCTCTAACGGACCTTGCTTCTGCTATCGTAAAGGGACGCAGAATCGTATTCGGAAAAAGGGCGAAATGTCTGGTGTGCGATTTCGATATAATCAGTAGTGAACACGTCGCGTACCGAATGATGGCACAAAAACCAAGGTCAGGAGATTCCCGATGATTGCGTTCCTCGCTTGTGTCGCCATGTGGAACTTGGGCCCCAAGCCCATAGACACTATCGAGACCTGTTTAGTGCTCAGCCCAAGTGCAGAAAACCCGCGAAATTCGGAGGGTGATTTTGTCCAACTTCGCGATGGCCGTATACTTTTCATTTATACACACTTCATCGGCGGAGGGGGCGATCACGATAGCGCTTTTCTTGCTGGACGCATATCCCACGATGACGGACGGACATGGTCTGATACGGATCGAGTCATTCTGGTGGCGGTGTTAAGAAACGCTACGAACTCATTCTCACCCGACTTCCCTGCTATCAGGGAAGTCGAAATCACGATTAGAGGGGCGGGACCAAAATTGCTCTCGACCACATTTTTAACACCCGCACAGAAACCCTGAAGCCGGGCAACTTAGAGTCGCTTCCAATCAATCCTCCCATGGTAGGTGTCAGCAAATAGCTCAAACTGTTGGTTGCAAACCGTACATTGGAAACCATAATCAAGGACGTCAGCGGGCCATGGTGGCAGCTCCGGTAAGTCCGAAAATGACTCTTGGCAACTAACGCAATTATCACGCG
>JAYGCN010000355.1:0-1938 GCA_046583315.1 Candidatus Hydrogenedentota bacterium | reverse complement strand
GGCGGCGTACCTCGTCAAAGATGGCGATGAAGCGGCATTCGTGGATAATATCACGCGTTTTTCGACCCCGTACCTGATGAAAACCCTTGATAAACAAAGGCTTAGCCCGGAACAAGTGCGTTACATCATCGTCACCCACGTGCATCTGGATCACAGTGGTGGCACCGCGGAACTACTCAAACATTGCCCGAATGCGACCATATTGTGTCACCCGAAAGCGGCTCCGCACATCGTTGACCCGACCAAACTGATTGCCGGAGCCAAAGACGTGTATGGTGACGAGTTTGATGAAATCTACGGCGAAATTGAACCGGTTGATGAGACGCGCGTCACGATTATGCAGGACGAGGAGTCCGCAGAATTGGGCAATCGCTCGCTGACTTTCTACGATACGACCGGTCATGCGCGTCACCATCACAGCATTCTGGATTCGCACACGAACATGATGTACTCCGGCGATGCCTTTGGATTGTGTTATCAAACCCTTCAGCACGGCGACCGACAGTACATGAATTACGTGTGCGCGCCGCCGACCTTTGAACCGCAAGCGGCGATAGAAAGTGTCGAAAAAATTCTCGCTACCAATCCCGATCACATCGGCGTGACGCACTTCGGCATGGTGCACGACATCGAGCAGGGTGCTGAACAAGTCATCCGCAGCATCCGTGACTTCGAAGCGCTGGCCAAGGAAGCCTCGGAGACGCCATTCGAAGGTGTCACGCTGCTGGACTACTGCACCAACGGTTGCCTCAACATCATTCAAGACGAACTACGCTGGAGCGGCCTCGATCCGCAAGACGAACAAACCATGAAGTGGGCCACCAACGAGCTCAACGTCACGGCTCAGGGCGTCGGCATCCTCGCGCAACGCATGCGCAAGGGCTAATACTACTTCATTCCTCTTTGCGATGCTTTGGGGCCATAGTGTCGATTGAAGACGAAGTAATGTTCTGTGGGAGAGACGCTGTAGAAGAAGCCGACCTGTTCGCTGACATTTCGTCGTATGTCGCGTGTTATATTGTTCGATGCCTGAGTTTCGTATCGTACTCTGAACTCGCGCGACTCTTCTCCATTGTCACCCATGAGATGTTTGTGAAAAAAGTCTACGGTAATGAAGCCGTCGCGCTCTGCGGGCAAGATGGTCGTCACTTGAATGAACCCGTCTTTGCGATCCAGTTTGGGGCGGGTCTCGGCATCGAAGCTAGCGGTAACAACCCAGCGTTCGGGCGAGCCATCGGTCACTGATTTTTTACCGAACCAATCATGGCTATCCTGGAGTTCGTCAAGGATTCGATTGGTCGAATCCACCGCATACTCGTGGTCCTCGGGGCGGCGTTTAGTTTCTATTGGGGAATTACTGGGGAATGGTTCTCCAAATGAATCCCTTCGATAAATCGAGGATATATCACGTCGTTCTACCGTGTTTTCGCCTATTTTCATCATGGCGTATTGGCTTGTGTAGTAGTCGAGAAAATTTGTATCCTTCGATTTCTTGAAACCGAAATCGCTTGGATCCTCATTCAATTTCGCGTCGGAGGGGGTGCGTTTGGAGACCTCCTGAAAACGGCTGTTGGCGAGAAACGGAATAACGTCGCCGGACACCACTTCGAACTGGAGCGGTGTATCCAGTTTCGCGAATCTGTTGCTTCTCGATAGTATTCCGTTTACGCGAATCACGCGGGAGTCTATGGTGTAGAAATCTTCGCTGTCGTAAAAGATGTGTTCGGGTCCGCCGATTCGCAGGAGAGCGAGCATTGGTTTGTCGTGGGCGTCTTTCCAGAGGAACGCCGTGCCCACTCCGAATTCAAGTTGTCCTGTGTGCTTGGAAATCGAGCGGTTGTATACGGGTTTCCCTACAGGAAGGGAAGTGCCCTTAACCGGATCACGATCGGCGATTGTATGCTTGGTGATACGCATGGTGAATTTGAGGTCTTGCTT
>JAYGCN010000276.1:0-18919 GCA_046583315.1 Candidatus Hydrogenedentota bacterium | reverse complement strand
GGTGGAGGCTTGATAGGTATTTGAATTGCAGATGTCCCGGATTAGTTTTCGCATGTCATATTCGTATTCAACGAACTTTTTTCCGAGTACTGCGAGCAATTCGGGATTACTCGGCGGATTGGACACGCGTACGTCGTCAGTGGGTTCGACGATTCCACGACCCATGAAGTGTGCCCAAATACGGTTGGCGAGATTCTGCGCGAACCAGGGGTTGTCGGTCGAGGTCAACCATTCGGCGAGGACTTCGCGACGGTCGCGTCCCTGAAGATCGGGTGTCGCGCCTCCGAGAAATTTCGGTTTCATCACTTGACCATCACGCAGGTTCTTGCTTTCACCGGATCGCGAGTCGTAAATGATCGTTTCGCGCGGATCACTGGATTGTTTACGTCCGATCTGAGAAAAGAAGGCAGAAAAGGAGTAATAGTCGTCCATGGTCCAACGGTCGAAGGGGTGATTGTGACATTGCGAGCATTGCATTCGAATGCCCATGAATACCTGGGCGACATTTTCGGCCATCAGGTTCTGATCACGTTCAATGAGATAGAAATTGGATTGCGGTGAGGAGAAATTACCGCCCTCGGCCGAGAGCAGGTCGCGCACCAACTGATCCATGGGACGGTTTTCCTGAATCGCCAGGCGTAACCAGTCGTTATAGCGGTGCATACCTTTGGCGTCCAATTCACCTGCCGTACGTACGCGTAGGAGTTCGGCCCACTTCATGGCCCAGAGTTCGGCCAGCTCGGGGCGCTCGAGTAGCGCATCGATCAGGATTGCTCTTTTATCGGGTCGTTCGTCGGCGAGAAAGGCGCGGGTTTCTTGAACAGTGGGTAACAGGCCGAGGACATCTATATACAAACGCCGCACAAAGGTCGCATCTTCCGCTTTGTCCGATTGCGCGATTCTCAGTTTCTTGTATTTTTCGTAGAGGTGTTCGTCGATAAAGTTTGCGGGCGGGTTCGGTTGTGCGAGCGGCGCGGAATCCTTGGGAATGGAAATGACGTTGGAGACCACTGCAAAGGTGCTGTAGCGCGCCATGACGTAGGCCTCGCCGCGCTTCCCGGAGGTTGCAAGGCCGTGGCCGTCTATCGCGATTATCGAATCATCCACGCTGCTCAACACGGCGAGGTCGGTGACATCGCGATCCGTTCCGTCCGAATAACGGGCCATGACGATATATTGCTGCTTGGAATCGGCACCCTGCATGACGGATTCTTTGGGCAGAATGTCGATTCCGGTTACCTTCGGGAGATCGGCCGGATCATCTTGCGCACCTTCGGCGATCCAGCGGCGCATGATTGAGTGGATGAGCTCATCCTTGACGATTACTGCACCACCTCCGTGGTCAACGAGTTCCAGCGGTTTAGCCAACATAAGGCTATTGTCTGGATTGGCGGTATTTAATCGGCGACCGCGTGAGACACGAGTCAGGGCAATGTAATCGTGAGGAGGATCGTAGCCGAATAGGGACATGCGGAAACCGTTTTTGCCTTGGGCACTACCGTGACAGGCACCCGTATTGCAGCCGGCGCGCATGATGGCGGGTTCGACGTCGTTTCGAAAACTCATCGCGGGATCGGAGGCGGTATTGCGCACGACGGTGGGTACGGAAACCGTTTGTCCGTTGAAGGTGACGTTTATCTGCCCTTCACCGTCTGTCCTACCGAGCCATTGACCCGATTCAGTTCGTCCTGCGAGCGTTGCGGGCTCGACAGCCATGGTGGCCTCAGCACTGACATCGAGCGTGACACCATCGTCGCGGCGCAACGTGACGACAAGGCGTTGCGCATCACGACCGTGATCAAGTTGAATCTTGGGCGGGTACACCGACAGTGTATCAGCTGTGGCGAGGCCCGTGTTCATCGCGATCAAGACGATTATGGAGTAAAGTAAGTGCCTCATTACTGCGTCTCCGGAAAACGTGTGCGCCGCTTAGGTTTGGGTGGCTCGTCTTTCTTCTTTTCGGGCTCGGGTGGCGGCGGCGGTTTCTTTAGCGCCGGCGGAAGCGGTTTGAATACGGTCAGCGACTTTCCATTGAATCGATGGGACACGATTTCTCCGTCCACCTGGATGTCGACCGCGAATCCAATAACGCCGTGTTTGCCTGCCGGTGCATCGGCGGCTATCGTCAGAGGGTACACAAGTTTTTCGACACCGTGTTTGAGAACCTGATTCTTGACCGTGACTCCTTTGGGCAAGCGACGCATGGATAATTCATATTCGCCGGGATATTCCTTCGTGTGCGTAAATGTAATGGGTACCTCGACGTTTTTCCCCTGTTCCAATCGCAACTCCTCCATCGCGATGGTCAGCCAGGGGGCCTCTACGTTGATGGGGGTGAATTCGGTTGCGACCGAATAACCCTCACTGGTGGCGACGGCGAGCAGTCTTGATTCACCGAGTGGCGCGTTGCCTTTGGCTTCAATGCGGAAGGTGCCTTCGCTTTGTCCCTCGGGAATGTTGAGTGTTCCGCCAGCGAAACCGGGTGGATAGAGGGGAATGGTCACTTTGATCGGCTTGGTGAATCCTTCGTTACGCGTCACAACGACCTTGATATCTTTTACTGAGCTCTGGATCACCGGAGTCTTGGGAGGAATGAAGTTTATAGAGAACGGCGCAGCATCCGTGACTGCCAGAGCGACTTCGCGCAGGTCTGTGTCCATGATCACAATTTTGTTGCGCCCCAGCACGACGGGGAGCTGCTGAAAGAAGGTACCCTCGATGACGGTCTCACCGTTCTTGCCCACGCCGTTTATGGCGACCCGATTTGCGGCCAGGACGGCATCCGGTGCCGCCGTGAGCAAGACTGGCACTTCGGATTGACCGTTCGCGACTTCGGCGTATGTGGCGACGACTCCCGCGGGCAAATTGTCGATGGTCAGTTGGACGGAGCTACTGAAATCGCTACGCCCGACGCCGACATACATGACCATGCGATTTCCCTTGGGCACGATTGCGGAGGCGACTTCACTTTTTGTGATGTAGGTGCGCAATGCGGGTTTGATCGGAGTCAATTCTACGCGATAGGCATAGGCCGCGCCGCCGCGTTTCAGTTGGTCGTGTACGTACAGGTCGTAGCGTCCGTCTTCGGGTAGTGTGATGCGTCCGTAACTGTCGAGGCCTTTACCATCGTCGTTGTGAAGAATCTGTCCACCGGAGGGTGCATGCAGGGCCATGACGCTGTCCAGGGGCGATCCCATTTCACGTGCCCATACCCGCACGTTGAATACTTGACCCTTTTTGCCTTCGAAGGCGTAATGATCGATGTCACCCGCTTCCTGAATCACACCATCGAATGCGCCCGGGACCGTACCCAAGGTCGCCTCATCTTTGTTCGCGTTGGGTTCGACTTCGAGCACACCAGGATATTCACTCACGCGAAACGGCACGGGTGATGGCGCCAATCCTTTTTCACTTTCGGGTAGCACAGAACTCATGCCGAGCGGCACATCGTCGAGAGTGAGGGTCTGTTTTCCGATGCTTGAATCGCCGAGCCAGGTCAACTCGACGGGACTGCCTTTGGTGATGCCCATGGGTGTGACGGCCAGGGGGCGCGGAAAATCTCCGATGTGTATGCGGTATCGACAGCTACCGTTGCCGCCGTAGGCCGATTCACTGAGCGCGATGACGTATTTTCCGGCTTCAGTAACATCAAACACGAAGGAGGGGTCTTGTTGCATGAGCGCGGTATCGTCTTCGGCGACCAACTCGTGGCCGTGGGGACTGAAGAGTCGAACTTTGGAATCGAATAAGGTGTCTCCCAGACGAAGTGCTTCGACTTCCACGGCGAGGCGGCTGTTTGCAGCGACATCTACTGTAAAGTAGTCGACATCTTCGCTGGTAATGGTTCCGTTTACAGTGGAATTCATCACGATGACTTGCGCTTCGGCCGATGTACTATTGGGTTCAACTTCCGTCACTTCGGCGAGATTGCCTACGCTGAACAGAATCAGTTTTGAGATACCGGTGGCGGTGCGGACGCGGACGCGGTGATTGCCGAGCCGTGCATCGGGCGCGATGGAGATAACACAGGTAAAGGTTCCGGCGGCGGCGGCTTTTACTTCTTTTAGGGAGATGCCGTCGTCGTGAAAGAAGACATCCTGCGCGTCGGCAAGATTTCCGCCGTGAAAGGTCACTTCAACATCGGTACCGCGTTGTCCGCCCCTCGGCAATACGGTGCTCAACGAGGGGTTCACTGCCGAAGCGAAGTCCGTCGCGAGCAAGCATATTACTATGGTCAATACAGCCTTCATCATACTCACTTTATGCCATGATGTCGTAGATCGGCTTGGCAAACCGAACCAGTGAGACAGGGCGGTTGCCGGGGCTCATCAATTTCTTGTCTGGATCGATGCCCAATTGTGTGTAGATGGTGGCGGCCAGACTTTCAGGCGAGACGGGTTTATCGGCCGGCTCGGCACCCCGCGGATCTGTTTTTCCATGTATGACGCCACCTTTGATTCCACCGCCCGCCATCATAATACTGAAGGCTTTGGGCCAGTGGTCGCGCCCACCATCGGCATTGAGTTTAACGGTGCGACCGAATTCGGTGGAGAGTACGACCATTGTTTTTTCTAGCAGGCCACGTCGTTCGAGATCGGTCAGCAATGTGGACAGTCCTTGGTCGACGGCTGGCATCTTGCTTTTGAAGGCATCTGTTATCTTCACGTGATTGTCCCAGCCACTGTCAATGACAGAAACGAATCGCGCGCCGGCTTCGACGAGGCGACGTGCCATTAGTAATCGTTGACCGAAGGCACTCCGACCGTATTCATCTTTGATGGCATCGGGTTCAGCGGCGACGTCAAAGGCTTCGCGCGCGTTTTGTGATGAGATCAATGAGTAGGCGCGTTGGTAGTAACTGTCCATCGCGCTCAACACGTCGGTATTTTCGAGACTGCTGAAATGGCTGTCGACCGTTTGCAGAAGTGACTTTCGGCGTTCCATGCGCTCGGATGTCACGCCGCCGGAGAGATTGAGATCGCGCACCTTGAATCCACTCGCCGAGGGTTCTCCGCCTACGCTGAAGGCACCGTAGGCTGAACTCAGGTACCCCGTGCCGAGGTCGGGCATGTTTGCGTTGGGAATGCTGATGTAGGGCGGGAGATCTTTGCGCGGGCCGTACTCGTGCGAAACGACCGAACCGAGGCTTGGGTACTGTATCGCCGCGCTGGGACGATAGCCCGTCAACATATTGTGCGTGCCGCGTTCGTGAGCGGCTTCGCCGTGGGTCATCGAGCGAATGATGGTGTACTTGTCGGCCAAGTTGGCAAAGCGAGGGAGTTGTCCACCAATCTGTTCGCCCGTATTGGTCTTGCGTACGCCGAGCTCACCGCGGTACTCGATGGGCGCGTAGGGTTTCGGATCGAAGGTGTCGAGATGGCTCATGCCCCCTGCCATAAAAATGAAAATGACCGATTCAGCTTTGGGATTGGGGTTTACTGCGGCACCATCACCCTTGGCCATTGCCGCCTGCATGGAGAAATAATCCCCCAGCGTAAGGCCCAGGCCGGAGATGGCTCCGACTTTTAGAAATGTTCGACGATCCAGCGGCCCCGTACAGGCTATTCGCGGTGCTGGTTCATTTTCCTCTTGTCCTGGCATGAATTTTTTACAACTCCTCCGGGTTCAAAGTGTTAGGGGTACAACCCCAGGCTCTATTTTGACCTGAATCGGCACAAATCTCAAGGGAAAATCGTAGTTTTTGCCGAAAAATCGGTGACATCCCCCTGAAATCCTTATAATTTGACACAGAAACCCTCTTTAACTACGGTGTATGGGATTAGTGGACACTAAAGTTCCCTATAATTGGAGAAGATTTTATGCCTGAGTTGAAGGACGGATTTGTGGTTGTAGTGAAGCGGGATTGCCCTACGTGCACGCTCATTGAGCCGGTATTGGAAGATCTCGAAAGAGGTGATACGCCGATATCGGTCTATACGCAGGATGATGTCGGGTTTCCGGAAAATATACGCGATGTCGTGGATGATACGTCGCTGGAATTTTCGCATCAGATGAAAATCGAGACGGTGCCGACTTTGATTCGCGTGGATGGTGGCAAGGAGTCGAAACGCATTGTCGGCTGGAACAAGCTGGAGTGGCAGGCGTTTACGGAGACGGATAAGCTCGGAGATGGGTTGCCGGATCATCGACCGGGTTGTGGCTCGAAGAATGTTGAGCCGGGTGTACCGGAGCGATTGGCGATTCGTTTGGGGGAGGTGGAGTTCGGTGCACGTTCAATTTCACTCGCGTCGCTTGAGGATGAAATGGAGGCGTGTCATGAGCGCGGCTGGAGTGATGGCTTGCCGGTCGTACCTCCCACGCGGGAACGTGTGTTGACTATGTTGGGCGGCACGAAACGGGAGGCGGATGAAATCGTGGGGAATATCCCTCCGGATTTGCAGCCGTGTACGATTGAAAAGATTGCTATCAACGCGGTGCTGGCCGGGTGCAAACCGGAATACATGCCGGTGGTAATCACGGCCGTGGAAGCGGCGTTACAAGATGAATTTTGCATGCATGGACTTCTCGCGACGACGTGGTTTTCGGGCCCGGTGGTGATTGTGAACGGCCCCATTGCGAAACGCATCGGGATGAACTCGGGTGGCAACGCGCTGGGTCAAGGCAATCGCGCGAACGCGACTATAGGACGTGCGTTGCAACTCGTGATTCGAAACGTAGGTGGCGGAAAACCGGGCGGTGTGGATCGCGCGACGATGGGTAACCCGGGAAAATATACATTCTGTTTCGCGGAGGATGAATCGGATGATCGCTGGATTACCTTGCATGAGGAGCGAGGTTTTGATAAATCGAAATCGACTGTTACTCTTTTTGCGGGCGATGGCGTGCAGGGGATTATGGACCAGCAGTCACGGACTCCGGAGTCTCTCGTCGCTACGTTTGCGGAGTCGTTGATGACCGTGGCGCACAAGAAGCTGGCAATGGCGGCCGACGCTTTTTTGGTGGTGTCGCCGGAGCATGCGCGGGTGTTTTATGAAGCGGGCTGGGACAAGCAGCAGTTTCGTCAGGCTCTGGAAGCGCGCACCATGCGAGAAGGGAAAGACCTGATTCGGGGGGCCGGGGACATCGCGGAGGGCTTGCCGGAGCACCTCAAAGACGTCACGATACCCAAGTTTCAGCCGGGCGGTTTGCACATTACCCGCGCGGGCGGTAAAGCGGGCATGTTTTCCGCTATAATCGGAGGATGGGTCGCGAGTGGCCCGATTGGCAGCATATCCGTAACCCGGGAGATCGCCGAATGAGTGAAGAACGCATTGTACTTGACCCGACCGCAGAGCTATCGGCTGCGCAACGCGAGTGTTTGCCTCGCCTTGAGAGCATCAAGGGAAAAACGGTTGGGCTGCTCGATATTTCCAAGGCACGTGGCGACGTTTTTCTGAATCGTATCGAAGAAAAACTTATGGCGCTGGGCGCGAAAGTTGAGCGCTATTCAAAACCCACTTTTGCGCGGGTTGCTCCGGTCGATCTAAAGCAACTCATCAGTACGCAATGCGATGTGGTCATCGAAGCGCTTGCGGACTGAGGGTCTTGCACCTCGTGCAGTATGCACGATATCGCAGACCTCGAAAGCCGTGGCATTCCCGGAGGCTTTATCGCGTCCACCGAGTTCATTCAGGCGGCCGATGCGCAGGAATTGGCGCTTGGATTCAAACCGGAGCGTGTATTCGTGCAGCATCCCATCCAGGATCGCACCGATGAAGAAGTTGCCGCGCTCGCCGATGAATCGTTTGATGCCATTGTCGCGATGGTGCAGCAGTAAGCGACAAAGGATGTCTGCCACTCGAAGTCTTGTCATCGCGTTCTGCCTATTGCTGTCTTTCGCTGGGTATTCGGATGTCTATATCAACGAAATTCTCGCGTCCAACGCGACCATCATTGAGGATGCGGACGGCGATTTCTCGGATTGGATTGAACTCCACAACGACGGCGATGAACTCGTTGATCTCGATGGCTGGTCACTGACCGATGGCGGCAAAAACGAACGGCACTGGGTATTTCCTTCGGTAGTCATCCAACCTGACGGATATCTTATCATCTGGGCATCTGCCAAGGACCGCAGAACTGCCGACGAGTTGCATGCAAATTTCGAGTTGAAAAAAAGTGGCGAATCGATTTCATTACGAGACAGTAGTGGAGTTATCCGATCAGAAATAACCTATCCTCCCCAGTATTCCGATCTCGGTTGGGGGTTACGCTCAGATAGTTACCGCTTCTTTACCAACCCGACGCCGGGGTCTTCGAATCATCGATCCAATGCCTATGTCGGTGTCCTGCCCACTCCTGAACTATCCGAGTCTGGGCGATGGTTCGATCAATCACTTACAATTTCAGTAAAAAACAGGCCGGATGGTGCGTCCATCGACTACTTGGCGAGCCGTGAAGGACTCGCCTATGAAGGCGCTGGACACCTCGACGAATCTGACTCGTTGACGATTACCAGCACGACCATTCTCCGTATTGCATTCGTGAAAGAAGGTTGGCTGTCTGCTGGAACCTCAACAACGGCGACGTATTTGCGATTGGAAGACATACTGACACAGACCCGTCCTCCCACGTTTCCTGAATTTTGGCACGATGGTATTCCTGCGGACTATGACATGGATCCGATACTTCTCGACACTGAAGAGGAGCGAATCCGACTACAAATTGCTATGAGTGCCTTACCGACGTTGTCGCTCGTTACGACTCCTGATAACCTATTCGCTAAGGGCGGCATTTATACAAATCCCATGCAAGACGGCCCAAGTTGGGAAAGTCCGGTTTCGATGGAATGGTTTGGCGATGAACGCACGCCACCCTTTCAAGTCGACACTGGCATTCAGATTCAGGGGCGAAGCAGTCGACAGCCCCGAACAAGCCCTAAACATTCATTTCGCGTGGTGTTTAAGAAGCGATACGGCCCTGCAGAATTGCAGCACCCGATTTTCGAAGACGACTCGGCCGATGCGGAGCACAATACGCTGGTATTGCGGGCAACGAGCAATCATTCGTGGACCTATCCCGTGGCGGAACAACGTCAACGTGCGCAGTATCTTCGTGATCCCTGGGTGAAAGCGACGCAGGCGGCGATGGGGCATCGTGTACCGCGTTCCCGATTCGCGCATCTTTTTTTGAACGGGCTTTATTGGGGCGTGTACGCAATTTCGGAGCGTCCGGACGATGCTTTTATGGCGACACACTTTGGCGGGAAACGAAGTGCGTATGATGTGATCAAGGGCGGTGAAGTGATCGCGGGTAACAACCGGGTATGGCGACGTTTGTTCGCGCTGGCGAATCAAGGGTTGGACGATCCGAAGTGGTACGCGGAACTTACAAACTATATCGATCTGGACAGCTTTATCGATTTCATCATCTTAAACCATTTCATCGGTAATGAAACGTGGGACTTCGGGAATTGGTATGCGGCGCGACGACGAGGGGAAGGACATCGGTTTCAGTTTTTCTGTTGGGATGCGGAGACATCGATGAACCGTGTTAACGAGAATCGCGTGTTCACGCGAAACGCCGATCGACCGACAGCACTATTTCAGGCACTTCGACGCAACGCTGATTTTCGTGATCGGTATTCTGCGCGACTGAATTTGCATCTGACCGAAACCGGTGCTCTGACTCCGACGCGAAATATTGAACGTTATCAGACACTCGCCGAAAAACTTGAGGTGCCGCTTTTTGCAGAATCGGTTCGCTGGGGCGACTATCGACTTTCTGTTCATCCTTATCGAACGGGACCCTTTGAACGGTATACGGTGGATGCCCATTGGCAGGCCGAACGAAGCCGATTGACGGAGGTCTATTTTCGCGATCGGACATCGATAGTGTTGCAACAATATCGCGACCTTGATCTCTAAAAACTCGTCGAATAGGCCATGATGTAAGCCATTTATGACCCCAACATGGGGACGCACAATTGTGAATGAAGTGCTTGTATCCGCCTGTAGTTGCTCGAATTATGGACAATGAAAAAGGGGTATTCGGTGCCAGGAAAATTTCTTTACCTTTTTACTAGACTTTTCAGGTTTCCTTAGGTTAAGGTAGTCCCTTAACAAGTAACTTGGTTTCATAACGTTAACGGAAAGGGAATTTTAAGATGAGAGCTCTACTTGCAAGCTTGATGATCGTTCTGGCTGTTGGATTCGCAGGATGTTCTGGCGACGATGCTGGTGATGATGCTGTAGACGAAACACCGGCGGCTGAAGAAACAACTGACGAAGGCTAACTAGTCTTTCGGCTATCTGTAGTTTCGGATAGCGAATTTTTAAAGCCCGTAATCTGGACGGTATTGATCCGTCTTCAGGTTACGGGTTTTCTTACTTTAGAGAACTTTGTTCCCGTCATATTATGATTACCGATCTTACTACACTGGCTGAATCCTCCCTTGCATCGAAGGGCAGTCACACGTCTCTCATCTTTGAAGATGTCGAATATTCCAATACGGAAATCCTGCACCGCAGTCAATGTTTTCAGACCGCGTTCAACATGCTGGGACTCGGCAGCAACGACATCGCGCTGGTCTGCATGCTCAACGATCCGCTGGTACATTCCGTTTTTCTCGGCGGATTTCGTGCGGGAGCAACGTTGACCCCGGTGATGCCACAACTCGCAGTACCTGAGCTTGAATACATCATCCATCACACTCAGGCGCGCGGCATGATTACGGATAGCGCGAAACTTGACGCGGTGCGTGAAGCATGCAAGGAAGCCAAGCATCTCGAATGGATCATTGTCAGTGGCGGCACGACGGATGAATCCCGCACGCCGCGCGAATACAGTATGGATGAAATTCTTGAATGTGATCCGGCGGAATCGTTCACGCCGTGCTCGCGCGAAGATGTCGCGTTGATGTTGTATACGTCGGGCACGACGGGCAGACCCAAAGGCGTCATGCTCACCCACGGTAATCTTCTGGCTTCGGCGGAGACCTTGGTGGAAGCGGCGGAATTGCACCTGCGCGAGCACCCCATGCGCTCTGTTACACCGCTGCCGATGGCTCACATTTTTGGTATCAGCCTGATGACGGTTGATTTCATGATTCCGCCGGAATACAGTCCGGGTTATCTTATTCAGGAGCGAAAGTTCGATCCGGAACGTACGCTTGAGCTTGTTCAGCGTTATCGATGCACGGATCTCTCTGTGGTGCCGACCATGTTGTCGGTGCTGCTGAATCTTCCAAATTTTGACGACTATGATCTGAGTTCGCTGTTCAAGGTCGATGTCGGGGGAGCGCCGATGGCGGTAGAACTGGCGGAACAGTGGAAGAACCGCGTGGGTTCGCATGTGCGCCAGCGTTATGGCATGACGGAGAATTCGGGCAAAGGATCAACGGATCGCACTTCGATGCCTTACCATCCCGGATCCGTGGGTCGTCCATACCACTACACGCCGGTTCGCATTGTAGATGCCAAGGGTAACCCGATGAAAGCAGGTGAGCGCGGTGAAATCCAGACTTCGGGTCCGACGACGATGAAGGGGTATTACAGAGACTCGGATGCAACGGCTCGAACGATTGTTGATGGCTGGCTCCACACGGGGGATATCGGGTATCTTACGGAAGACGGCTGGTTGTATATCGTTGATCGCGAGAAAGACATGGTGATTAAGGGTGGCGAAAATATTTACCCTGCGGAACTTGAAGATGTCTTGTATCGGCATCCGGCCGTGGCCGATACGGCGGTGGTCGGTGTGCCTCATGGTATCTACGGCGAGGAACCGGTGGCGTTTGTAGTGCTTCAGCCTGAGTGTGAGGCCTCGGCATCGGAATTGATCGAGTATATGGGGACGCAAATCGCTCCGTTCAAAGCACCCGGCACGATTCATTTTTGTGATACGCTACCGAAGAGCGGCATTGGCAAGGTATTGCGTCGTGAACTGCGCGCAGCATTGCTCAGTGAAGACATGGACAAACCAATTGGAAGGGAATCGCAAATAGATGAGTGACCCCTATTCAGTCTCAGTGGTCTGGGTGGAACTTGGTGATGCAGGACGCATCGCAACAGTCACCGTGGATCGCGCGGCGAAGCTGAACATCCTGCATGGCGCGCTGATGGCTGAGCTAATTGATGCGTTCAAGGAAGTATCTGATGAGGAAGACCTGCGTTGCGTGATTCTCACGGGTGCGGGCAAGAAATCGTTTATCGGCGGTGCGGACATAAATGCGATGACCGATCTCGATCCGAAGACGGCCCGATCGTTTATATCCAGACTGCATTCGGTATGCCAATCGATTCGTGATTGTCCGGTACCGGTACTCGCGCGGGTGAACGGTTATTGTTTGGGCGCAGGTATGGAGATTGCTGCGGCGTGTGACATGCGAATGGCCTCCACCACCGCGCAATTTGGCATGCCGGAAGTGGCCGTGGGGATTCCGTCGGTGATTGAAGCCGCGCTGTTGCCGCGACTGATCGGGTGGGGAAAGACGAACGAGATATTGATGACGGGAAAGATTTTTCCTGCGCAGGAGGCCCTCGATATGCATTTTATTGAAGCGATGGTGTCGCCAGAACAACTTGATGCCTCGCTTGCCGAGTGGACGGACGCGATTTTGAATGCAGGCCCGTTCGCGATTCGATCACAGAAACGTCTCATGCTGAAATGGGAATCGCTCACGCCGGACGACGCGATTCAGGCGGGAATTGATGCCTTTTCGGATGCGTATACGACCGATGAGCCGCACATTTACACGCAGAAATTTCTGAACCGGAACAAAACCTAGTCTAGTTTTCCCGACGCTGAAGATAACGCGCCAGTGTCGCCTGCCAGGGAGCCATCGTTTCTCCGATCACCTCCTGTAGCTTCGTAGAATCCAAAACGGAATACATGGGCCGTTCGGCGACGGTTGGAAATTCGGCGGACAAACACGGCTCAAGCGTCACATCGATTCCCAAGGTCTCTACGATGGCGGTTGCGAGTTCGAAGCGCGAGCAGGAGCCCTGGTTCACAACGTGATACAGACCATAGCGGTCGGTCTCGATTAGTTTTGACGTGGCCCATGCCAGATCCCATGTATGGGTAGGCGAACCCACTTCATCGGTAACGACGCGAACCACGTCATTTTTCCGGGTCCAGCCGATAATTTTTTCGATGAAGTTGTTACCTCCGGGACCGTATAGCCACGCGGTCCGCATGATGAAGTGATTCGGATTGGCTTTCGCCAAGGAATGCTCACCGGCCAATTTCGAGGCACCGTACACGCTTAGAGGATTGGTCGGCGCGTCGGTGGAATAGGGCAGGTCGCTTTTCCCGTCAAACACGAAGTCTGTGCTGTAATGGACGACAGGTATGCTTCGTTCGGCACTGACTTCGCCAATCAACTGCGCACCCTGATCGTTTACTGCGTAGGCCATCTCACTATCGGTCTCGGCACCTTCCACGTCGGTGTAGGCAGCCGCGTTGATAATGAGCTCGGGTCCCTGTAGGTCGCAGACGGATTCGATGGATTCGCGCGAGGTGATATCGATATCCGGGATATCCACGCCGGCAACCTCGTGCGTATCCCCCAGAACCAACAGAAGATCTTTGCCCAGTTGCCCTAAACCAATTACTAATATTTTCATTTACCTACCTTTGTACTTTTCTCTAAAAAATCAACACAATACACAAGGTCAATGCCCCGACGCAATCGCCTTTTTCGCCACATTGTCCATCCACTTGGGTGCGATTAAACGAATCCAGCGCCCGAATTGTCCTCTCGCGGAGCCGATGACCAAGCGTTTTCGTTTTTCCATGCCCGCAACGATCAGTTCCGCGCACTGTTCCGGGGACATGATTTGTTTCTCGTCCAATGGGGTTTCTCCCAGGGGTGTCCCGTCCCCTTTCAATGCACGACGATGAATCTGGGTCTTGACGAAATCCGGCGCGACCATCATCACGTCCACGCCGGTGCCGTCCAACTCGATGCGTAGTGAATCGAAAAATCCGAATTGCGCATGTTTTGTAGCAGCATAACCTGTGCGCGTGGGCACACCGAGCATGCCGGCAACGCTGGAAATGCCGACAATCAACCCTTTGGATTGGCGCAGGTAATCCAGGGCGTAATAGGTACACCAAACTCCGCTGAGATAGTTGAGGCGCATGAGGTCCTCGAAAATTTCCGGAGACTCGACTTCTTCAAAAAGCGACCACATGGTCCCTCCAACATTGTTCACGAGCACGTCTAGAGAATCGAATTTTGCGATCGTGCCGTCGACCAAGGCGGCGCACTGATCGACATCGGTTACGTCCGTTGGTATTACGTGCGCTTCTGAGCCGATTTCCTGACACCGTAATGCCAATTCATCGAGTCGTTCGCGACTCCGTGCTGCAAGAACGAGTTTGGCTCCCAGGGGTGCCAACTCCAGTGCGAGTGCTCGGCCGATTCCCTCGCTTGCTCCGGTAATGACGATGACTTTTCCGTTCAGATTTGACATTGAAATTTCCTGTTGGTTGGAGGACTCAGCAAAGTGGTGACCAAATCGGTTAAACCAATTATTGTATTTCGAGCTTCGAACTGTACATAAATTGAACGTTTGCACAGCCTATGGTACACTTTTTTTCGTTACCAATCGGGATCTTTTTGATTACCCGAGCCGAGAGATTCTATCGGGAAACCATTATGAACAAGAAATCTGGATTCACACTCATTGAGCTTTTGGTCGTAATCGCGATCATTGGCATTCTTGCGGCGTATTCAATCATTTTCCCGGTGGCAGCAATGTTTTTGTCTTGGATGGACATGTTTCGTACATGTCCTACGAAGTGGGCAAATTTCCAATACATAACGTGAGCAGATTCCTGAAAGAAAACAGCCATTACGGATTAGGATAGAGTGTATGACGGACGAGCCGAGCAAATCGAAGAATCCTGAATCGCAAAAAGATGCTACAGGCGCGGGAACGTTTCAGTGGACCCCGCTGGTCTGGAATTTTTGTCCTATTTGCGCGCTAAAACTTATCGAAGCGCACGACGGGCAGGATATGCGTCCGCATTGCCCGGATTGTAACAAGTTTTATTACTACAATCCCGTGCCGGCGGCGTGCTGCTTTTTGACGAACGCCGATGGCGAGCTGCTCATGGTCCAACGTTCCGTAGAGCCGCGCAAAGGCTTGTGGACGCTTCCGGGTGGATTTGTTGAATCGGGTGAAACGACCGAAGAAGCCGCGTTGCGTGAACTTGAGGAAGAGACGGGTCTGATTGGAAGTGGGGTCACGCTGCTCGGGGCAAGTTCACTGCCGGGCAAGACCACCGGCGGCGTCATCGTGCTCGCCTATACCGTGGATAGCTGGGAAGGGGAGATGGAAGCGAAAACGGATGCGATGGATCTCGGATTTTTCTCGCTGGAGAAGCGCCCGGAAGTCGCCTTTGAAGTCCACATGAATCTGCTCGAAATCTACGATGCCCAGCGACAGGCAACTTGACCGCTCTACTCTTCCTTTTTTTCAACGTCTTTATCGCTCTTACTAAAAGTGAGGACGATACCTAGCATCGTTGTAATGGGAATGATGTATACAAAAGAATATAGGGGTGCCATGTAGAGTTCGTTCGTTGCCCAGAATGACGTGGTCGCCAGGTACGCCAGGATAAGAAGCCGTGACAGCACCGCGCCGATCAACGCGGTGTTAAATATAAATATCGGAGAAAGTCGAAGTTTTCTAAGCTCGACGAATGCCCCAAGTATCCACAAAGAGATGCCAAGGACAAAGGCAAAGGGTGTGATAAATCGATAGCCGCTAGTAACCGTATTGAGAACACCCAATTGCATTGTGTTGGGATTGGGATTATATTTTTGTTCCAAGACCACTGCGTAGCGTGGGGCGGCCCGCCAGCGTGTGATCGACTCAAATAATTCAATGTCTGAATCGGTTCCGAAACTGACCCCATTGGTAGATGAGATGCGACTCAGAGTAACCAATGATTTACCTCCCTGAATAAGGTTTTCTGCGATGGGCGATAGGTAGTCCCACCGCCAGGGAAGTACATTGGAGACCCGTTCCGGGCCAGCTTCTAATCGGCCATCGTCGCAGGCGTCATTGACCTCTGTGGCAAGGGCGCGGTAGTACTCGGCCGCTTCCGGGGCCGTACGGTGATACCCCGCCAGATAGACGGCATCTCGTAACGCCCAGATAAACCAGCTGCCTGCAATTTCTTTGCGGTCCGGCGGATCGACGAGAAATGCTCCAGCCGTCCCCCAGTCTGTTCCTGGATACCCTTCCAAATATGGACGGAGCTCCAGGAAGAGAGGGCTTACTTTATAGATTCGTTCACGTGTTTCCTTGGGGACGCTGTTGAATCGTTGAAAGTTGGAATGGCTTACGCGGGTGAGTGCGCCGTAGGCCTCTTTATAGGGCGAAGCCTTCACTTCGACGACACAATAGACACCGTAGTACTTGTAATTTAAGCCGGAAACAAGTGATATGGACCCAAGTAGAATCCCAAGTGACAAGACAATGGTCACCATGAATCGGGGCAATTGAAAAGTACCCCTATTCCATTCGCTTGCTGCCCAATAGCCCAATACGAGCAGTATGGATGGAAGAAGCCATATCCCCTCCTCCCGCGTGAGCCACATTGCACCGGACGATAGCCCAAGACCCAGAGGCCAGAGAGGCCAGTATTTACTTCTCTTGTCGCTGGTGGATAACAATCCGAGGAGACATGCGATAACGAGCAAGGAAAGCGAGCAGTATACTCCCTCTCTTACAATGCGCATTGCCTGATCGCCAAACGTTCGCGGATCAAAGAGCAGCACTGCAAAAAGGAGTACGCGTATCCACGCAGACTTTACCCAAGGCCGGATAGCCAGTAGCATGATGGCACACGCGAACAGGTGTAGCAGATGTTGGCTGAGCCAGAGCGGGACTCGGGCCTGCCAAGAAGCCGCAATCCACATGGAATAGAATGGGGATTTTACGAGCGTGTGGTGCCAATAGGGTCCGAGCCACGAGCCGTGTATTAGCGAGTTCGCCTGGTCTATATAAAGTTTATCGTCGAGCTCCGCTGTCCCATTAACGGTAAGCAACAGATCCTTTATCAGAAATGTTTTTACCGAAACCAGCATGATTATCGCAGCGACGAATTCGAGCATGTCCGGCATCGACTTCTCGGATCGAAATAGCGATTGCGCCACGCCGCGCCATTTCGAAATATTCTGGGATTCTCCCTGCTTATCGTGCATTGACCTGAATGCGCTCCCTATTGGATTTTAATCGTGTTCGCTCATGCGAAGTGGAAGTTTCAGCATTCCCATGAAAAGGCCGTTCAATACCAGATTGAGTCCTAGAATTGTTGCCAAGCCAGCGGGAATAACGACTCGCATCGTATCACTGGGATTGAGTCCGCCAAACCCTACCGAGCGCCACTCCGCAATGGCATAGAGGAGGCCTCCCATACCAGCAAGAGCCACGAGGAAACCAGCGACAACGGTCCACTCCAACCCAACGTTCACCAGGGTGTGCTCGAACCCTTTGGAAGGTGGCAGCAACCCCTGACGCGATGCAAAGATACGGGACAATAGATAAAAGGATATTGCCTGAAAGCCAATAACTACGCCTATGGCCGCATACAATAGCGTATGTATGTCAAGCGTAAACGGTCCCAACTCGCGCGGCTCAATCCAGATCCACCCGCCCAATACGAGACAGAATAGTGTGAGCAAGAGACCGGGATATAGGAAAAGCCACCGCGGGCTAAACAGTAAAAGGAAACGTAGATGGCGCCAACCATCACGCCAAGGTGAGAGATGCGGTGGACGTGTTCGTCCATCGGGACTCAATGTTGTGGGTACTTCTGTGACCTTCATGTCCTTGAGCACGGCTTTGACGACCATTTCAGACGCGTATTCCATACCTCGCGTCGCCAGGTTCATCTCGTTGAAGGCGACCAACGTAAACCCGCGCAGGCCGCAATGAAAGTCACGCACTGGTGCACGGAAAAACAGTCGCCCGAGTCCGCTCAGTATTGGGTTTCCAATGTAACGATTCTTCCAGGGCATAGCACCAGGAGCAATGCCTCCAGCGAAGCGATTTCCCATAACCAGATCGTATCCTTCTCGCAACTTTTCTACGAAGGGCATCAAGTTACTGAAGTCATAGCTGTCATCCGAATCGGCCATGATGCCGTATCTTCCGCGAGCGGTTCGTGTGGCATAATAGAGAGCAGCACCGTAGCCACGTGTTGGCACGTCAACCACTCTGGCGCCGCAACGCTCGGCTATGGCCTGAGATCCATCAGTAGAACCGTTGTCCCCTATGATAATTTCTCCCGAAACCTCGTATTTGCGGAGAAAGTTTTGGGCCTTGAGTATGCACGTTTCCAAAGTCTCTGCTTCGTTAAGACATGGCATAATGATGCTGAGCTCAATGTCATCGTTGATGAGATTTTGAAGTTTCGGATCTTGATCTGAATCCCTTGCCATCGTGTCCGCACCCTCCTGTATGGACGTTATCATCACGAAAGCAGAGATTGCAATTTGCGTACATATCGAAAGCACGAACTTTAGCTATCGCCACACAATTTTTCGGAAAACGTACACGTTCAATCAAATTACTATTTAAATCTCCCCGTGCAGGTTTAATCGCGAAAAAGGCCATTCTCGCATCGACAACGTCGGCAGCTTATAGGCCAAGAGGGAAGCGAAGGCCGCAGCAACGGATTTCGGATTTTTCTCGATGGAGAAGCGCCCGGAAGTCGCCTTTGAAGTTCACATGAATCTGCTCAAAATCTATGATTCCCAGCGTCGAAACGGCTGATTCCTTTGTTCTGAATCAGGGTGCGTGAATACTCCGTTTGAGGCTGAAAGTTGACTTTCCTCCCCCCCATTCACTATACTCCTCAGGCTGTCGGCGGGCTCATTCGGGTTCGCCCTCTCTTTGCGATACACCCACTTCTTCGTGTGGACGGGTAGCTCAGTTGGTAGAGCATCGGACTTTTA
>JAYGCN010000212.1:0-1894 GCA_046583315.1 Candidatus Hydrogenedentota bacterium | reverse complement strand
TAATGAGACTTCTTTGTAGCTGACTACCAGATCCGGTTCACCCAACGCCCAATCACCCGCTTTGAGTGTAGGCATTGCGGGTAGGTCAGAAGCGTCTCCGCGGGGTGTGCCGGAGTTGACCCAGTCGGTGATGGTGTCGATGTCTTCCTGGCTGAGGCTGCGGTCGTTTTTGAAGTGGCCGAATTCCGGGGAGGCGTGCCAGGGCGGCATGGTGCGTTCCTGCACGTTTTTCAAAATGGACTTGGCCCAGGGGCGCACTTCGCGATAGGAGAGTAGCGACATGGGCGCGCTCTGACCGGGCTGGTGGCAGGAGGTGCAGTTCTCGAAAAGAATGGGGGCAATGTCTTTGCTGAAGGTTGGTTTGTCGGCTGCAGAGGCCACGCCGGAACCAGCAATGATAGCCAGTGCTGCTGTAGAGGCCCAAAGTTTAGAATAGTGCATCGATTTCTCCCTGTTATTCGATTGGTTCTATTGTTTTACGACAAACGCGCAACACCATGGATATGTGTTGCGCGAATATTGATTATGAATAGGGTGTCAATTTAGACGGCATCTTCGGTGGGCAATTCTACCGTGAAAGTCGCCGTGTATTTCTTGTCACCCCAATGGATTATGATGTGGCCGGTGGTATCGTCTGATTTTTTCATCTTGATCAGATATTTTGCAGCTTCTTCATCGCTGGCGGACTCGACGAGGTCGACTTCAGCGACTTTGGTTTCAGGGTTGAACATGGTGCCCCAGACATCGGATTCTTCATTGAAAACGAGTTTCCAGCCGTCACCGGATTTCTTCATCCAGATGCTGTATACGCCGGGGTAAGTAGGATGCGCATTTCCTTCTTTGATGACCGTATCGCCAAAGGTGAGGTCGAGGTCTGTGAGGATTTTACAGGCGCGTCCACCGACGTATTCAAAGACTTCTTCGTTCGCGAGTTCCTGGAAGTGTTCGTAGTCTTTGGATTCGGTTTCGATGTCGGCAAAGGTGATACGAATTTTTTCACTTTCGAATCGCAACGTTGCAGCGGTGGAGGACATTCTGCGGTTGCGCCGGCGTTGTTCGCTTACTTCGGGGTCGTCAATGGCTTCGACTGCGGTGAAGGGGGCTTCGAAGAGGCCGCTCTTTTCGGTGATCATACCTTCCAGGCCGTCGTCGCTCAATTCTGCCAGAACGAGCAGTTTGAAGGTCTGTGCGCCAAAGGCCATATCGTAGGTGAGTGATAATTTACCGTCTTCGCCGATGGACATTTCTTCCACGGCGACGGGCTCCGGCTGGCGCTCGGAGTCGAAGCTGGCTCCGGCTTTGCCGTCAATGTCGACGACTTTCATTTCAAAATTCATTACCCGTCCCATCATGTCCATTGCAATGGTCCATGTGCCGAGAAAGTCACGGGCTTCGGATGCGTCCAGGGTTGTTTTGATGGGGTCTTCGGCGTGTGCTGGCGCAAATGTCGCGAGGGTAAGTGCCGTTACCGTGAGAAGGGAGCTGAGGAGCGTCCGTGTTAGGCGGTGTGTTGTGCCCATGGCCTTAAAATCCTTTATTGAGAAAAAATGCTTTTCGGTTACGCGGTGGTGGTGCCAGCGTTTGGACAGTATAGCTCGGAAAATGGTTTCACTACCGAGGTATTATTTTTAATTGTATCCACCGACGCGTCCGGTGTGGACGCGTCGGTGGGGGAGAGAGAGGGTTGTACTAGTCGCTGCCAACCGGATTGGTCGGCGCGAAGGTCATCCAGGCCAGGTCCATTTCGTCCGTGGTGGGACCACCGAAGCTAATGGCACGGTCCGGATTGAATCCGCCTTTTGCCGCCTGGTTTTCGGAGTTATCAAACCAGAACTCCATTTCCATGCGGGTACCGGCCGGGAATTTCTTGTGGACGGCAAATTCGTAGCCCGTC
>JAYGCN010000126.1:0-3541 GCA_046583315.1 Candidatus Hydrogenedentota bacterium | reverse complement strand
AAGGAGAACTTTACGCCGGTAGACGTGATTGCCGTCTTGGAGAAAGTCGCTTCGATGCCGGTTGAAGAATGGAACTACAAGGCACAGGAAGATTCTATCCGTCATATTGGCCCCATGGCCGAAGACTTCCGTGCAGCATTTGGGGTAGGTGATTTCGTAGGGCGTATCACGTCTACAGACGCAGACGGCGTGGCCCTCGCTGCGATTCAGGGGCTGAATCTGAAGCTGACGAAGGAACTCGCTGATGTCAGGGCCGAGAAGCAAGCCGAGATTGACAGGCTGGAAGCTGAGTTGGCAAAGCAAAATACGGAACTAGTCAAGCACGGTGAACGGTTCGCCTCACTTGAGCAGCGTCTTCTTGCGATGGAAGCGTCGATGAATTAGGAACTCCGTCCTCGGCTACTACCGCGACAAATAGCCACGCGACGTGGAGACATCTGTTATGCTCAATCTCATTCCGCCTCCTGAAACCGAAACACGATGCCGATTTATTCAGAATCCAAGCATGGGTAGTAATTCCGTTTTGATCACGATCAAAAACACGATGATTGCAAGCCCCAAGAAGAACCTCTCGAGGGGATCTGGTATATCGCCCGGTTCCACTAGTTCCGCGAGTCCGCTCTTAATTTTGTACCGGACATGCAGATACCATGGGAATCCGACAATCCACACGAGCGCGACCGCGAAAAAGAGGACTACGGGATGGTATGAAAGTCCTGATCTGTACTTTCGCAATTTTATTCGCTCAGAATCTACGCCTGCCCAGAGCGCAGTCAAAATAATCATCGCATTCAGAACGTCCCATGGCCGAACCATTGGCACGTCAGCTGAGTCTGCCCCGAGGCTAGCGATTAAGACCATCCCAATCGAAAAGGGAACGCCGAAATACCACCTCATAATGTTATCCTCGAGGTTGTGCGGCACATTTTCCACCAGCCGCATCCCGGACCCGTTATGTTCCCGGGGCCGATGAGTCGGCTACAACTGGGACACTCAATCAATTCGTTCTCGTCAAGCCAAAAAACGAAACCCATCACGATTGCGAGTGCCACCCATAACGACAGTTCATGGATTATCTTAAATATCCGTCACCCTTCCCTACGCTTACCTCTTCTTCCCCTTACACTTCGGACACCAGAATTGACCGACACCAGAGTAAAGCCAGCCCTTTTTCTCAACTTTCGTTATCGCTCTACGGCGTATCGATGATTCTACAGGAAATGTTTTTCGGCATACGTCGCAGCTGACTGTTTTGTTGAGGGCGTTGAACATTTGAGGCTCCGTTGAATAAGGGGATTCGTGTCGGCTCAGTGTAGCATTTACGCTACTCCGTCACTCTCCCTTGAGCAGAGGACAGATCATTCTTCTTCGACACCCTGCTTGAAGCTAAAGTACTCATCGAACGATGGCGCGTCCATTACAATACCATACGACCCCACAGCGCACTCAACGGACGCCCACCAGCACCCGAAACACTGCTCCATAGAAAGGACTTCACAATCCCAAAACTCCACGCTATACTAACTTAACAACTGGTACCATGAACGGGGTTAGACCAGCATGATACGACCTCCAGAAATCTTGATGCCTATTTGTTATCATCCCCTAAAGTAAGATGTACCAAGTGTGTAATACTTTATATTATCTGTCAATAGTGTACAGTAGCCATATTGAGAGGTACGATCGCAAATGAAATTCGTAACGAAAATAGCTCTCGCTGCAATCACCGTAACCCTAATCTTCGCCTTCCCAATACTCCTTACGAACCAAGAAGAAACATCCCAATCCCTAAAACAAAAGTATGACAAAATTCGAATTGGAGACACCATAGACGAGGTCCAAAAAACCATGAAACGCGTACCCGACCAGCCCCTCCAACTAAACACCCAAAACGACGACACCATGATCCAGGAAAACATGATCTCCTGGCGCTCGACCAAAACGCCCAAAGATCCTCACTCCGCCACCCTCTCCATATTCGTCAAAGAAGACAAACAACAAATCCATGCAAAATCCTACACGACCACCAACCCAAACATCTCCAGAGAAGAACATTTCCTCTCCCTAAAGCACACAATAGAAGGTAACTACAACGGCAACGTATACGAAGTAATCGGTGACTACCCGCCCCTCTAACCGAGTCCATATGTCTATCCGATAGAACACAGAAGGTATTACGTTCTCATCGTGGTGCTGCGAACTTAGTGGCACTATCTCTCATTGAAAAACACCGTCAAGAGGATTGCAATGGCTTGTGGATCATCTTCTTGAAGGAAATGTCCGCAATCGGGTAGCGCGTTGATTTCTGCCTGCGGTATATCACTCTTTACCCGTAGCATCGTCTCCGCGACGTCGGGCAGGATACGGTCGTTCACGCCGTATATAAGGCGGACCGGATGTTGAATTTCCTGGAGTCGCTCTGCGATTTCATGAAATCCGCGCACACTCAATCCCTGTCCACCGAGAAGCAGTGCCGTTCGGGCTTCTTTGGAGATAAAGGGTTCCAGATAGGGTTTCATTACATCGGCAGTGAGATTTTTCTTATTTTGCACGCCAAATCGCATGCTGAAGGTGATACCGCTATGGCTTGAAATCCAATGGCGAAGTAGGGGAAGCCGTAAGGCGAGTATAAAGATCTTTACTGTCATCGACATCTCGGGGTATACGATCACGAAGAAGCAGTAGCCGGCGAGGACCTCTCCGAATAGGGCTGGAGGGATGAATTCGTTCATATAGTATGAATGACAGGGTCAGATGATTTGCCTGGTCGGATTACACAGACGCGCTCGACGCGAGAGCGATGCGGCACCGTGAAGAGCACTTGAACAATTAGGGCGCGGAATAGCGCGCGAAGAGGTGTGGGATTCGGGTTTCGAAGAAGCAGGGTTTGCTGGTGTAGGGGTGCTCAAAGGCGATTGATTTGGCATGGAGCGCCAGGCGTCGTTCGCCGTCGTTTTTCGCTCCGTATTTTTTGTCTCCCAGGATCGGCAGATTGTTTTCCGAAAGGTGCACGCGAATCTGATGCTTGCGTCCGGTCACTAAATTGATGTCCAGTAATGAAACTCCTTGCGAATGCCAGAGTACTTTGTAGCCGGTTTTGGATAGCCGGCCTTTATTGGGGTGCGGCGTGGATTGAACGCTGTGAACACCGTTCTCGAGCAGATAGGAGGAGAATTCACCCTCGGGTGTCGGCGGGCTACCATGCACCAGTGCCAGATAGTGTTTCTCCACGATTGGCCACTGCTCTTGCAGCGTATGTTTGGCGGCATCCGTTCGTGCGAAGACCAGGATGCCGGACACTTCTCTATCCAGCCGATGCACGATGAATATTCGCTCTCGCGATTTCGGATTTCCTTTGCGGACATAATCGGTCAGCGAAAAATACGCGGTGCGCTCCTTTTCCCGACTGGTGCCCATGGTCAAAAAGCCGGGAGCTTTATCGACAACAATGATGTCCCGATCCTCGTGCAGAATCAGCACGCCCTTGGGCTGATGTTTACCACGACGCTTCTTCTTTTCTGGCATGTTGGTCCTTGTTGAT
>JAYGCN010000096.1:0-27692 GCA_046583315.1 Candidatus Hydrogenedentota bacterium | reverse complement strand
TAGTGATTCCAGTGCCTGGAGGCGGTATTTCTCCCGTTCATCGCCCACCGCAGCGATCACGGTGCGCTCGACCCCTTCAATAAGATGGGCCTTATAACCCATTTCTTCAACTTTGGATACCACATTGTCGATATCTTCTTTACGGCGCGAAGCCATCACGATAACCATGATACGAGTGCCTTTCCGGTGTGCAACCCTTCCTCAGAATGCGCCCCAAATGTGCGCATATACTTCCGAGGGGATTTATGCGCATTATAATGGCTTCAATGGATTTAATGCAATGTGCCCGTGGCGAGCGAAGAGCCCTAATGCGGATTTTTCAGATAATACAGAAATCCATCCTCTGCACCAATCAACAAATCCCGATCACCGTCTCCGTCCCAATCCACAGTCGTGGGGGAGGTCGTATGTCCCGCTAATTTATGTTCGTCTACATTGCCTTTCGACCGAAAAATATAATTTTCATTGTCGGTCCCCACGTTCCGAAGAAAGGTTATATTCGTGCCGTTGATGAGAATGTCGAGTCGACTGTCGCCGTCCCAATCCGTAAACGCCCACTTACGCCGACCACTCTTTCCAGCATCGCGATTATTCAAACGAAGGGGTGTCCGATCATCATTCAGAAAGATGCGTTCCGGTGGAAGCAGGGATAAAGTCTCGCCGTCCTTGCGTCGCTCATAGAACGCCAAAAAGCCTTCATGATCCAGCATGACGAGATCCTTTAACCCGTCCTTGTTCAAGTCGTGCACCACCGGCGTCGTGCGCCATTGCGTCACCAGTTCTTTGCCCTCGGGCGACCACCAGTTCCAAGACGGCTTCGGTGTAGGCCCGTCCCATTCCACCTCGATCGGTCGGGCAGATTCAAGAACGGGTTTCTTCTGGGTACCGACATTACGAAACCATTGCACCTTGCCCCATATCGAATTGATAACGATGTCCAACAGCCCGTCATGATCCCAATCGGCTACATTCAGCGTCGTGTAACCCCATTTCGCTTCGGCTGGTCCCTGAATCGACCCGTTCACCCCCGCTTGAATACGAATCGTCTCGCCGTCGGCCTCAAGATACACGGGTTTGGCCCAGCGCGGGGGATTGCCTCCATCCAGGTTCTCCACAAAATTGATGTAGCCCGCAGTATCGCCCGAAATTAGGTCTTCGTCGCCATCCCCGTCCCAATCCACCGAAAACGGTGTACACAGCGCGCCAATTTTGACGTACTCCGCCTCTTGTTGAAGGTAACGCGGTAACGTGAATTGCGGCACACCATTGGAAAACTTACCCGTGTTGAGCATCAACGCAACCCGGCCGTCCTCCTTGCCAACGACGATGTCCGGCTTGCCATCTTTATTCCAGTCAAACACGACGACCTGAAGCATCTGCAAATCCTGATGAATGATTTCCCTCTTGTGCGTCAGGAATCTTCCCTTGCGATAGAGAGGTTTTTCGCGCGTACCGACATTCTCAAAATACGAAATGCGATCCAGAAATTCTCCTGCGATCAAATCCAGATCGCCATCATCGTCCATGTCCACAAAATTCGGGGACGGGCAACCGTAGACATCAATCACCTGTCCGCCCGCACGAAGTTTTATCGCCGTAGCATACTTTGGTGCATCATCACTGCCTTCATTGCGTATCACATAAATATGCCCATGCAGGGGACCCTGCTGCCAGACACCTTCGCTGTCATACGCATCATCCCACCCGTACTCCGTCCAATCGCCGACACCCAAATAGAGATCCGTTACTCCGTCTCCATCAAAGTCCGTAAACTTCCACTGCCTTGTACGTGTATCCCGCGGCCGTGGGCCCATGTAATTAATTCGTCCGCCCAGCGTCACGAGGTCATCCGTATATTCTGGAAACTCTCCGTTAATCGTCATTCGATAACCGCTCTCCGAATAGGAAATCGTAGTATTATGCGATGCTCCCGATATTCGAACGCCAGGCTTAAACACAGGCCATTCTGAATCCCCGCCAGGGTTCTCAAAAAAATAGATGCCATTCGACGGCACATCCGCCGTAGCAACCAACAGATCCACATCCCCGTCATTGTCATAATCCACCGGCATCGGCTGCGCCCACAGCCCGACCCCCAGATCCACGGTAAGTCCAGGATTGTTGTATCGGACACGCTCCAGGTTGGAGTCTGGTATCGGTTCCGTAACTGCTTGCAAAGCGGACATGACTATGGACGCAAATATTACCGTGAACATCGTACGCATGCTAATTCCTCCATGTGAGACTATGGATCATTATAATGAATACAACGGACAGCCGTAAATAGTCACTGAATCCTAAAATCTTGACGTAGGCTGTAAATTCAGCATAGGATAACCATCCTATAATGATTTGGGAAACTCTCAGATGGCGGACGACGCAAAAGAACATCTCAGCGAATACGAACGCGCGATTTATTACTACACCATTCCGCGCGTGACCCATCCCGTGCCCGTGGGCGTACTCGTTCTATACCTGTTTGTCATTTTCCAAACCATCATTGTAATCGCCTACGGCATATCCACTGAACAGCAGCAATGGACCCAAGGAGGTACCGTCGCGCTGGCACTGTGCGTCGTCGTCGGCGTTGTTACTTTCTTGTTCAGAGGCTTTGTCCACGAATTGCGCGAACGAAGTGCCACAGCCGTGGCGAAATCCATGCCCGACGCCGATTCCCAGTTCGACGAGATCCCCAATCCATTTGCCGACCATATTCTGCTACGCTATCCCGTACGCTCTGGCGATTCGAAAATGATCGTCACCAACAACAAAGGCCAGATGCTATACACTGCCGCGCTCGGAGAAGAGGGGAAATCTGTTTCCGTCACCGACCACGAAGACAAACCCGTGTTTGATGCCGAACTAGATACCCACTTGCTCAGTTTCTCCTTCGAAACAGGCAGTCCGCGCCAAATCGAGGTCGAAGTGGACGGGACTCTGGTGGCCCGCGTGCGCCGTCGCTCCAATTTCGGGCCTGCGCACGTGGACATCGAATGTATGGGGGACAGCCCGCAGACCTACGAATTTCGCGGGAGCGGGATCTATTGTGACGAAGATTTGGTCGGCCGCATCTATGAGGTCCGGAAATACCATTATCTGGACATCCGAAAAGAACATTTTCGGGATGGAATCCTCGGATTTTTCATCACAATCGGCTGATAAAGCCCTATATATGGGTTTATTATCTATTCCGATTCATCCCCATTTTATCCACAAGCACGTCTAAATTATGTAAGTATTGTATGTTCAATAGGTTAGATTGATAATGAAATAGTATTTTTTACTTGATTTTTTTACTTATATACAATATATTGTAGTCTCTGGAATATACAAGCCTACAAATTGTGATGTCATAGTCTTCAGATACTGATTTTTACCATTTTTTGTTAACACCATATTGGGGGTCAGGGAATCCGTGAATAAATCGCGAGCGTTCATTAGCCTGGGGATCATCGCCGTCATCTGCGTACAATCCACGTATGCTGGCGTGGTCAAGCGACGCGAAATCGAGCCCGGCGTGCTGGCTCTCAGCAAGGACGGCGGCAATCTGGGCCTGGAAGTTCATCTGCCCGGCGGAAACGGTGCAAAGCGCATCCTCGCGAAATATCTCGCCAATCCCGACGAGTGGGTAAAATACAAAAATCGTCTCAACTGTTTTGTTCCCTTCGACCAGCTAAGACCCGAATATCGTCGCAAAGCGCTACTCACTATTTTCTCCGACGATGTAATTGACGGAAACGGTTGGACCCACACGGCCATCTTCGACGGCGAAACTCTCTGGAATCTGTCCCACTGGACGACCAATAACGGGGCCAACCGAAAATACGCGGTTCCGCTAAGTGGTGATCAACTCACGGCTACGCTTCGACGCGGTCAGAAAATTCGTATTCCCGTGAAGTTTCTCACCAAGGTCATGCGAGCACCAACGCTGCGTGTCATCGTTGAACCCACGCCCGAATTGGCGGGGCTCAATGATTCGCTCTTGTATCGCAACGACAAAAAAGGCACCGTTGCCGTCTATCGACTGAAGCGTGGCGAGTCGCTGTATTCAAGCGTTGTTATGCGCTTCACCGATTATGCGGAAAATGCTGACGTGCTTCAGGCTTGCAAGGAGGTGGCGGCCAGAAGTGGCATCCGTGACATGCGGGATATCGATGCCGGTCAATCCATTTACATTCCTGTGAACATGCTCTCCGATCAGTATCAGCCAACAGGGACCAAGGCCCGAGTCGCATACGAGGACTCCATCAAGGAATCCAAACGCCTCCAGAACATCGTGGTGGCTTCGAAAGATCTCTCTGGCATCGTCGTCATTCTCGATCCCGGACATGGCGGGAAAGATTACGGCGCGTACTATCCCGGTAGCGGCCTCTACGAAGACGAAATTAACTACGACATCGTAATGCGCAT
Source organism: Candidatus Hydrogenedentota bacterium (assembly GCA_046583315.1). Taxonomy (GTDB): domain Bacteria; phylum Hydrogenedentota; class Hydrogenedentia; order Hydrogenedentales; genus DTSJ01. The sequence continues at coordinate 23,282 of JAYGCN010000096.1, read as the reverse complement.
CAAGAAAATTCTGGAAAGCGAGACTTCCGCTAAAGTCCATCTGACCATGATTGACCGAAGCGCGGGCCTTGCTGCATCTGACCGGAACAGGTTTTCTCACGATCTGGACGAGGAACTATTGACGCATCCGCGCCATCGCAACGACGTGAGCTCCAAGGTGTCGGCGAATCTTCGCTGGATGTTGATAAACAAACTATACGATGCCGAGCGCAAACGCGGCGTTCCTGCGCGCAACATCTTATTCACGAGTATTCACACGGACTCAATCGGAAACGGTTCTCACCGCGGCACCATGATTTACATTCCCGGAGCCCAGTACCGCAGTCAAGAACAACAACCCGGAAAAATTTATCGTGGTTACGAAGAGGGCAGAACGCACTACGCCTTTGCATCCACGGCCTCAGAGCGTCGGACCGATGAAGCACTATCCCGTAATTTCGCGAACGTCGTGATGGAAGAACTCGGGAAAAAACGAATCAAACGCTATGCCGGCGGAAGTGCGATCCGAAACAAGATTCAGCGTTCACGGACGAGCAAGTATGTGCCCGCCGTATTGCGCAATACCAAAGTGCCGACCAAAATTTTGATTGAAACTGCTAATCTGCAAAACGTGACGGACCGGGCGCGCCTGGCCGATCCCTGGTGGCGCCAGGAATTCGCCAAGGCTTATGTTGCAGCCCTGAAACGATTCTACGGCGGGAAACCGACCTCAAGCGTCGCGCTGGCCGATTAACACAGGTACTGAATAGATTACATGTTCGCTTTGAGTAGCAGTTTTGGATATACTACGCAACTTGACAGGGGATAGTACGGGGGACGTGCTGTTGCATGGCCCTGTCGAATCGTTTTAAGGAGACAAACGATGAGATTTGGAAGGCGGGGGGGCAAAGGCCGTAGCCGTGATCCCATTTGGACACGCAAGGAATCGAGTAAGCCCAGCGAAACCAATGTAATCGAATTATCGGTAGAAGGTTCTTCCGCACCGGCCGTTGAGGTGCTGGATGATGATCGAGATGCCGCGACCCAGGAAGTTATGATTCATCTGGGTCATTTTTCGCGCGAATGCTCCGATCCTGAAAAAGCACTCTGGTCCGATGCCTGCATGAATCAATTGATCATGTGCACCGAAATCGCCGTTGAGCAAGGCTGGTCCGAATTGACATCCGTCTTGTCCGACACGGCACGCGTCCTGCATACCTACGAAAACGCTCAGTGTCCTGAACAAGCGGTTGAGTTTCTGCAACACGCCTACGAAATTCTCTGCCAACTGGTCGGCGACATCGTAATCGAAAAAGAACTGCGTGAAACGATGGGGCTATGGTCTTCCATTCACGTGGCCGCGATAGATGTCTTATCAGAACGGGGGCTAACCCTCTTCGACGATGCCGCCGATACCGCCGACGAACAACCGAAACCGATCGAAACAGAGGTCATTGCCGTTGAGGCGGTAGACGACGTCGGCGAAGAAAGTGCGGCAGAACAAGACGAAGCATTGTTTGAAGACTTCACCACATCGACCGTAGCAGAAGTCGAGTTGGTCACCGACGATAGTGAACCGGAACCACTTCCAGCACTTGACCCCTTGCCCCCGCTCGGGGCCCTGAATGAAACATCGGAAGCCTCGGAAGTGATCGACCATTCCGACATCGCGCAAGACAACGCCTCCTTTGCGTCGTTTGAGATGCCCCATTTGGAACCGCTGCCCGATGATATCCCGGAAGCGGCGCGCGATGAATCACCACATTCAGACACGACAGCAAGTGATACATTGAGTGCCTTGACCGATGTGATGGATGATGCCTTGGAAGACCTTGGGGAACTGGAATCCCCGTCCGCAATCGAAGTAGATGAAGTGAACGATGAAGAAATAGTGGCTGTCGAAGAAGTCTATGACCCTCCGCGTATCGTGGTGGACATCATTGATCGAATCTGCGACGTGATTGGTCAGATTGAGCAGGCCGATGAAGACCTGCGCACAGAGCATATCCGTGTTCTCTCCGGTGGCCTGGAAGCACTGGCCCACGAAGCCAAACTCATGGACACGCGTAGAGCTGAAGCCATGAGCGAACTCATGATGAATGCTTTAGCCACAGTACGCGCGGGAAAATCTGAAAACGACGGGCAATTCATCGAAATTGCGTATGCATTTTGTGGAATTTTTATTGAAGCCCTTAGCGATCCCGATAGCGAAAATGTTAATGCCTGGCAGCGCGAATGCGAGAATTGGCTTAAGAACATGGCAGCGATAGAGTCGCCCTTAGAGCCAGAAGCCGCAGATGACGTTGCCGAGAAGAATACAGCGCCGACTATTCTGCTGTTCGAGCCAAAGGCGGAAGCCACGGCAGCGAAACAGGAAGATCTACCCGCCGAAACAGTTGAAATCAACGAAGCGACCGAATCGGATCTGCAGGCCATTGACGAAGAAATCGATCACGCGGCGGCCTCGCAATCCCTGTTGCAAGCTGCACAGGATGCCGCCCGGAAAGGAAACGGCGACGCCGCGAAGACTTTCGCACTGCGTGCCGCAGCAGAAATTGCTAAAACCGAAGTTCAACGCGCCGAGGAAACCCTGCGCGCATCTGAGATTAAACATGCCGAAAGCGTGCAAGGTACTCAGGAAGCCCGAAAGAGCGTCAAGTCCTGCGAAGAATCCGTTCGCGACGCCGAGACTATGGCCGTTGAAAGTCGCGTGGGACATACCGATTCCCAGCAGGAAGTCAGTCGGGTAGCGGAAGATTTGGAGGAACTCGAAGCCGGTGTCGCTGATCTGAATCAACAAATTCAGGACCTGCAAGCCCGGCGCGATGAAGAAGTCGAAAAACTCTCAGCGACGGTACAGACGCTTGAAGAGGCCAAACAAACTGAGATTCAGTGCCATACCGAATCCGAAGAACTCAAAAAACTCGAAGACGATTCACGCCTGCGCCTCGAAGAAAGTCGGCAGCATGTTAAAGACAAACAACGCATCGTGCAATCCATCGAAACCGAAATGGAACGCGCGCGCGAGCTGTTGACAAAACAAAAAGTGTCTCTATCCGATATCACGCAAGCGATTCAGCAGATATCAGGGGCAGCACCGGGCGATACGGGAACGCAAGACGACGGAATGCTCTTTTAACGGTCCACGAACACGGTACATACCTATCGCGTAAACGATAGAGGGGGAACGAACGGTGCGAAATCGCAGTGAAATTGTAGGTGCTGTGGACTTTGGTTCACGCGAAGTCCGTGTTGTCATCGCACGAAAAGATGACGACGGGTCCATCCAAATCGTCGGACACGGCACGGCTCCGGGCAGAGGGTGCGTGTCGCAAGGGGTGATTCAGGATTTGAATGCTGCGCAAGTCGCGCTAAAATCCGCGCTGAGCGATGCGGAAATCGAAGCGCGAATTCATGTGACCTCTCTCTTCTGCGGAATCAATGGCCGTAACGTCGAAACCTTCATTCGCGAAGGCTACGTAAAGCTCGAACGCGAAGTCGTCGAACAAGATCATCTCGATGAAGCACAAGATCTAGCCTCACGCGACATCCTTCAGGCCGGAAAACGCATCGTTTCCTCCATCGCCGCACAAGAGTGGTACGTAGACGATTTGCGCGTTATCGATCCTCTCGGAATTGGCGGGCAAGTCCTGAAAACCCGTGTGCACTTCGCGCGCATCCCCTCCGTTATCGAAGACAATATTGTACGCTGCATTGAATCCCAACGCCGCGAACTCGAAGACATCATTTTCCTTCCGCTGGCCTCTGCGACAGGCTGTCTCACTCCGGAAGATCGTGAACTGGGTGTGGCCGTTCTCGATATGGGCCGTGCTACCACCGGCCTCTCCGTATTTCGCGATCGCCGCATCATGGGCACAGCCTGTTTCGAATGGGGCGGTTATCATCTCACGCGCGACGTCGCTGCGGGCCTGCAAGTCTCTTTCGAGGAGGCCGATGACCTCATTCTGGAATACGGAATATCAGACGAGTATCTTGCTTCCATGGACAATACCCAGGAAGGCGTGACCCGAATCATTCGCAACGAGATGGCACCCATAAAACTGAAAACATCGGTACAAGGAGCCAGTTCCATTGTAGAACGCAACGATCTCGACATGATTATTTACGAACGCGCCCAGGAGCTACTGAAAAAATCGGCCCAATACCTGACAACGCGGGGACTCGACAAACATCTTATTCGCGGGCTTGTCCTCACGGGCGGTGTCGCTTCCATCAAAAATTATGTTAAACTGGCCGAATCGGTGTATCAGGTACCTTGCCGCGCAGGCATTCCCACCGGCATTGAAATTTTACCAACACAAGCCAAACGGCCGGAATTTTCGGGTGTCATCGGCGTTGCCCGGCATGGCTTTGACTATCGTACCGCGACCCGCAGCGGACGCATCTCATTGCGCGGACCAGTCGCCCATGGCGCGAAACGAATCGGTCAGGCATTTCGGAAATACTTTTTATAAGGCATCAGAAAATCCCGTCAAACGAAATAATCACCGAAGAAACAGGATTAGTATGTCCATCGACACGCAACAACCTGAAATAAAATTCGCCCTCGAAAGCGCATGCGCCGCAGGACGTATCGCCCAGACCATTCAAGAAAGCATGAAGGTGACCGGCGTCGAGAAAAAAGATCTATCCCCCGTGACTGTCGCCGACTTCACCTGTCAGGCCATCGTTGCACGCGCTTTACAGCAGCAATTTCCGGATGCCGTACTCGTTGGCGAAGAAGATTCCGCCGTTTTGCAAGAACCCGAGCAGGCCGAAGTCCTGGCAAGTGTAACCTCATTCGTCAAACAAATCGTTCCCGACGCAAGGGATGAATCCGTATGCGAATGGATTGACCGCGGGAACGGAGAACCCGGCGAACGCTTCTGGACCGTCGACCCCATCGACGGCACCAAAGGCTACCTGCGCGGCGAGCAATACGCCGTCGCCCTCGCGCTTATCGAATCCGGTCAGGTTCAACTCGGCGTTCTCGTATGCCCAAACCTGGGGCTCGATGCGACCGTCGAGGGAAAACCCTTCGGACTCGTCATGATCGCCCAACGCGGCGAAGGCTGCTATCGCGCATCGATGGACGATCCCACCGCGCTCGAACAATGCCACGTTTCCAAAACGGAAAGTATGCCCGATGCGCGACTACTGCGGTCCGTCGAATCCGGCCACACCAACACGGGACGCATGGGCGAGCTTGTAGAGGCACTGAAAATTAAAGCCGACCCCGTTCGCCTCGACAGTCAGGCGAAATACGCCGTGCTCGCATGCGGTGGAGGAGAGGCCCTGCTCCGATTGTTGTCCTCATCCCGCCCCGACTATCGCGAAATGATTTGGGATCAGGCGGCCGGCTCAATCGTCATCGAAGAAGCGGGCGGTCGGATCACCGATCTCTCGGGAAAAGATCTGGACTTCTCCCAAGGCAAAACCTTGGCCCAAAACAGTGGAGTGTGCGCGAGCAACGGTTTGCTGCACGAAGGATTGCTGGCAGCACTGGCCCAAGTTCCGTAGTCGCTCGGCTACACCTGGCGTGGAATCAACTTGCTACGTAAATCGAAGCGGGTGGGACTATTAATTTCCTTGGCAATCACGATCACCTTGGCGATCGTCGTGTCCATTCCCCTGCGCGACACAGGAGAGGCCGTAATCACCACGCCCGCGCCAAAATGCGAGGCCTCAACCGATGCTGCCCCTGGCACTTTATCTGCGAACTTCACCGCCGCTTCCTCATCAAGTCTCCGTGCCGCATCACTCAGTTTTTTGCGAGTATCGACAATCGTATCCATGTTTTTCTCGATCGTGCGCTTGTAACGATCAGCCGTTGTTCGGAGCAGTCGAACCAGCGGCGATTCGAGACGCTGCTGGTCGTCCGCAGAACCACCCCCCTTTTTTTCCTCGATGATTTCAACAAGCAACTGCTCCAAAGTTTCAGGCTCATGTTCAATGCGGTCGAGCAACTTCTTGTCAACCCCGAAACTCTGTACCAACTCACGCAACTCCCTGTCTGTTTGTTCATACTCCGTCCGCCAACTATTTCGTGCATTCGCCACCATTGAGCCAAGCGCCGTAGTCGCCTTTTCCTCAACGAATTCGCGATGTACAATCTTTGCCAAATGTCTTATCTGGCTTGTTCGCTCGAGAAGAACCCGACGATGGTTCGTCCCTACATCTTCTGGCAATGCTTCTATTTCAATCTTGATGCGCTCGCGCGTGCTCGTCATCTGCTCATCAAAATTGTTCACGCTTTCCTCGCCGTATTCCTCGGGATACTCGTGCGCATCGGTGTAAAATTTTGTAATGCCTTCTACCACACTAATCAGTTGGCCCACATATAGTTTACGCAGTTGTTTACCCTGAAGATTCGTAGCCCCCGAAGCGCTTTGTATGCCTCCGAGCAAATAGTACAACGCTGTGCGATAGGTATTGTGAATCAGACGAAGCGTAAATCGATCCATCTCCTCAATCTCGGCAATCTTTTTTGTCAATGTGCCGATATCGCGATATGAATTATCCAACTCATCCGCCATGCCCCGGCTGTAGGCATCGCATTTGATGTGGTCGGCCAAATAAACGACCGTAGCCGATCGACTACTGACGCTGAGCCCCTCACACGTGATGTGTCCGCACGAATTGAGATTCGCGGCAGTCACACTACCCGCTATCTGTATCGCGCCTGCGGTGATGGTGGCGTCCATACAAGGGCCGTTGACCTTCAGCGTTTCCCAGGCGAAAACCCGCTCGGGAGACTCAAGATGATTGCATGTGATACTGCCTCGCTTGGCGACCAGGGCTGCACCCATCAATGAGTGCTCAAGCGTTATCGAGCCGGAATTGGAGATGGCTCCGCCGCCCTGAATATTGCCGCCAATCTCGATATCTCCATCCGCGACAAGATAGCCCGCGACGAATCCAGAGACCACGATGCCGCCGTCGATCACCTTGACCAGAACATCACTCGGAACATCTCCCGAAATGGAGGTGCCGCCCGTATATTCGAATATCCGGACATTTAGGTCGATATTGACTTCATCAATAACGGTAATACTCGAACGCTGGATATTCGTGAATGCGTCGTCCGCCATTATCGTGTTCGCGATCGGTACCGAAGTTGCCGCGCCGTTCGTTGCAGAGGTCGTGTCGAACACAGAGGTGTCGTCGTTACCTATCTGTAATTTGTCTTCATTGGCCGCCAGAGTGTCCAGCGTAGACTTGAGCATCCCGACAAGGCGCGGATTTGAGTCAGGATCGTTGTCACACCGTTTCGAGAATACGTCATAAGTCGCATGAAGCAACTTGACCTCCTCTTCGGTGACTTCGGAGAATTGTTCATTGAGAACCTTATCAATGGCACCGCGCAACATGAGCTGCGTGCGTTTTTCTTTGCCCGGCATCGGAGGCGTCGACCTGACCTCGGGCCCTGAGGCTTCCCATGTGGACAAAAGCCCACCGATCTTTCTGTGAAGTGCCGATTCCCCGGCGCTGATATCGTCTCGCGTCCCACGTGCTCTTACGAAGGCGCGCAATATCCCCGCGCCCTCCACTGTAAAAGCAACACTCTCGCCCGGCGGCGTATTTTTTACGATATCTAGCTGTTTGGCAAGCAACGCATTGTCCATGCCCTATCCCCGTCCGGTTCGACTGACCCCCTACTGGTCAATAGTATACATGAATCGTGAAACCGTAGCTAAACTTCGCGGTCGACAAATATTCCTGTTAGAATGGGATGAAAACGGTGGGAGAATCGCGAACATGGCAACACGAATAGCAGTTTGGATTTATATACTGGGCGGAATACTAACGATCAGCGCGTTCTGTGGAGGCATTGCTGGCGGATACTTTCGCCTGCTTGGGTCTGGCCCGGCGTTTGGACTTTTTGTCCTGGGTATGCTTGGCGGTGTAATCATCTCCCTCGCAGGTCTTATCGACCTCGCCCGAAATGGCGCGCAACCCAGAACGGCCGTCCTGGTGATGGGCCTGATTCCCGCAGCCATGCTGATTTACAGTGCTATCAGTGGTCGTCAGTATCCCATGATCAACGATGTGACCACCGATCTGGTCTATCCTCCTCAATTTATCCACGCGCTGACCCTTCCCGAAAACGAAGGATTGGAAATGAACTTCCCCGCAGAATTCGAAGACGTGATCGAAAGTGAATACGGCGACCTGATGCCACTCGCACTGAACCACACCATTGACGATGTACACATGGCCACGCTCAATGCCGTGAACGGACTTTCCAATTGGAAGACACTTTCTACCGACATCTCAACCAAGGAAATCGTACTCGAAGGGATCGTCACTTCCGAAGTATTCGGATTTGTCGACGATTTCGTCATTCGGATTGAAAGTGCAAACAGCGGTGGGTGCGTGGTGGACATGCGTTCTCGATCACGAATGGGTAAAGGCGATTTCGGGCAGAACGCGGCCCATATCCGACTACTCTTCGAGACGATTAAGTTGTAATCCGCGTCAGAAATCGATATTCTTCTCGTTTCTTTATGCCGATTACATGGGCTGATTTGGGTCGGTTTGTCTACCATTCGTTGAAAGGATGATTCATGAAGTATTCAGTAACAAAACAATTTACGCTTGCCGTGACGATCGCGATCACCTCGATTACCGCCGTCGCACAAGACGATGCACCGAAACCCGATCTGAAATTGACTGGTTACGCCATTGGTCAACAATTCGGCGGGAGCTTGAAGGATGCCGGAGACCTCTTTGATTTGGACTCGTTTATGAAAGGATTCGAAGATGCACGCACCGGTAAAGAGCGTGCATATACGGAACAAGAGTGTCAAGTCGCCATGACGGCCTTTCGGAGCGCTTTAGGGGAAATACAACAAGCCGTAGCCGCCGAGGCCGCATCGAAAAACAAGGATGAGGGTATAGACTTTCTCGCCGACAACGCAAAACGCGATGGCGTGACCGTGTTACCCAGCGGACTGCAATACGAAGTCATCGAAAAAGGCACCGGCAAAACACCCGTCGCCTCCGATACCGTTATCGCCCACTACCGTGGCACCTTCCTCAATGGTGAAGAATTTGATAGCTCCTACTCTCGTGGCGAGCCATCATCCTTTCCAGTCACACGCGTCATCGCTGGTTGGACTGAAGCCCTTCAACTGATGAAGGTCGGTGCGAAATGGAAGCTTTTCATTCCCTACGAACTCGCCTACGGTGAGCAAGGCAATCGGGGCATTCCCGGTGGCACGGCATTACTCTTCGACATTGAACTTGTCGATATCCAGTAGAGAGTCGCCCTTAGGGAAGCATAGCCATAAATTTATGATTGGCTTTGGGAAACGCGAGTTTCCCAAAGCCTTTTTTTTGTACCCATTTCAGTTCCGTGTGTACCCGATTTTTCGGTGTTCCCTTGTACGCCGTGCACAGGTAGACGTGCAACGTGATCTTGAAATGAGAATACGCGTGATTCACCGTGGTCAGATACTCCAGCGTCTTTAGCCCTATCGCGAGTTCCTCCTCTATCTCACGATGCAGCGCCTCCTCATGCGACTCACCCGCTTCCACCTTGCCGCCCGGAAACTCCCAGAGGCCTCCGAGAAAGCCATCCGTCGGCCGTTTCCCCAATAAATACCGGTCACCACGACGAATCGCAGCCACCACAATGTGATGGTGCGGCACCTTCTTCTTGGGAGTGCGCACCGGGCGCTCCTCCTGTGTACCATTGCCGTACGCCGCGCAACACATAACAATGGGACATTCGGTACACAATGGACGCCTCGGCGTACAGACATTTGCACCCAACTCCATTACACTCTGATTGAACATTCCCGGTGATTTGCCATCCACCAGATGCCCCATCCACGTCCAGAACTGTTCCGTGGCGACAGGCGTATCGATCGACTCCGAATAATCCGCAAGGCGCGCCAATACGCGCTTCACATTTCCATCCACCACTGGAACCCGTTCATCCAGTGCGATACTCGCAATGGCGCCCGCCGTATAGCGGCCGACTCCCGGCAAGGTCAGCCATTCTTCGGCCGACTGAGGGAAAAGACCATTGCGCTCTCGCACAACGATGCGCGCGGCCTTGTGAAGATTCCGCGCGCGGGAGTAATAGCCCAGCCCTTCCCAAAGTTTCAGCACGGAATCTTCGCGCGCGCCGGCCAGCTTTTCAACGGTTGGAAATCGTTTCAGAAAACGTTGGATATAGGGAGTTCCCTGGTCCACTCGCGTTTGCTGCAACACGATTTCCGAAATCCACACAGAATAAAGATCCGTTGTGCCGCGCCAGGGAAGATCCCGCGCCTGACGACCATACCAATTCATGAGTAGGCGACGCATGGAAGCTTTCGGGAATTTTGGACGTGTCATCGAGTCAAGCACCGGCCACCCCCGACTCCGTCATGCCCGTTGCCTATCGAATGGAAATCGGGAAGGTTCCCGAAGACACACGACCGTCCACATCCGTGACGGTAAGCGTCGCAGTAAAATCACCGGGTCCCGCATAACGATGCGACACCTGTTCATCGCGCGAGTCATTGCCATCGCCAAAATCCCAACGCACTTTTTTGATCGACGTCGGTCGATACGAGATGGAATCTCCATGTTCATAAATCGGTGCAAGTCCGATAGGCAAGCGACCCGTCGGACTCTGGATGACATCCAGCACATTGAAGATGATGTCCTCATTCCAGCGGCGTATCAGGGGTTTCTTTGCGGACAGTACACGGATGGGCGCCTTTCCGAGTAGAACATCAATAATGGACTGTATTGTGTGACCATAATTGCGCGACGAGGAATAGGTCAGCAAGATTGCGTCAGCCTTATCGTAAGCCTCCACTGAAGCCGGATGGCCCAGCAACACGACAATAACCTTCGTGTCGCTCTTCTTTATAATATCGATCATTTCCGCCTGGGACTTCGCATCAATTTGGTTATCAAATATGCACACCGCCGTTCGTGCGTTACCTGCGACATCAGCCAGTCGCCTCAACTCAAAATCCTGGACGCGACCAAGGTGTTTTGCAGATTTGGCTTCAAATTTGTTCACGTACTTGAGGTCTTTCTTTAGAATGCGCCGAATATCCTCAAGTTCAAGCACCCCGGTAAGCAGTAGCGGTGCTGATGCTTCACGCGAAATCGGGAGCGCATTTCGCTCATTCTTGAGCAAGGTAATGGACTGGCGTTCGATGTCATAGGTAATCGTCTGTTTCTTGTTCTCGCGTTGCAGACGCCGCACATCCTTGTTGGTCGGCTGAATCGGCTCGAACAACCCGTACTGCATCTTCGTTCGCAGTACGCGGGTTACGGCACGGTCAATGAGTGACTCCTCAATTTCACCGCTTCGAACCGCATTGGCCACCAACGCGATCACTTTTAATATTTGCGGACTGATACGACTCCACAAAATCATATCAGCACCCGCCGTCAGCGACAACGCGGCCGCCGTTTCGGGTTCGTATTTCGACAACATATAGGTCGAGTCAATGGGGCCGGCAATTACCAGACCGTCATAATCCAGAGAACCACGCAACAGGGTTGTTATCACCTTGCGGGATACGCTTGACGGCCGTGATGCTCCGTCAATCATGGGTGCCAAGGTGTTGCCAACGTGCATCATCGGCGCGCCATCACGTATCGCCATAAAATAGGGTAGCCCGTCGCGCTCAATGTAATATTTGCCCGCTGTCAACATAACCGCCGGTTGATTTCCCACCCGATTCATTTCTCCGCCGGGGAATCCCGTTGGCATCCATAGCACCTTGTGTTCGTCGAATGCCCGGTACAGCTCAGAGGAAAAAGCTGCGGTCGTTGGTGAATGATCGCCGAAGGTGTTCACGCCCGTCACATTATTTTCGAGACTGCCCGATAAACTCAGCGAAGGACCGAAATGGGTGTTAATCCCCAAACGATTCAAATCATCTGCAATCATACCGAACAAGGTTTTCGTATTCTCGTTGATGCCTGCGGCACTGATGCTCAGCATGGAAGGTAGCTGAATGAATCGATTCATGTCCGCACCCGCGCGATCCGAAGTTGCAAAACCGTCACCCGCAATGAAATACGGAATACGGTGCGGCGTACGTGTGGCAAGCACCTGTATCGACTTTGTGTGATCCGCTGCTGTACCCGCGTATCCAATCGATGGGAGAAGCACCCCGCCCGGCGGAACCTTGCTCAGCAGTTCCACATCCAGTGGATCAACCGTGAATTCCCCGTTGAGGCGCACAAACATCAGTTGCGAAATTTTCTCCTCAAGAGCCATCGCACTGATGATCGATTCAATTCTGTTCTCCTCAAGTTCAACTTTCGGATCAAGAGGGACTTCCTCTTCCGGCGATTCAATATCGATTTCGACCGGTTGAGGGGCGGGTGCCTGCACGGGTTGTGTTGCGCCCAGCCCGCGCCCGACCTGTTGCCCATTCGTTGAAAGGGGGAGCAAAAGGCAGAAAAAGAGGGATACAATTAGATGGCGGGTTGGAAAAAGGCGATCACGCATGATGACAGCATACTATCAGAGCACGCGTAGACGAGCAAACCGAAGTCCGAACGGAATTCCGGCGTTTTCGCGGTAGTACAGGTCTTGAATGTGGGAAATTGAACGGTTCGCAGGCTTCCTGATAAAATCACCCCTTGGCTGAAGCAATAATTCCCGTAATCTATACGCCCCCGGATATACCGCAACGGGCTTTGGGTTGAAAATCGATTGGAGAAATCATGAGTGAGCCGCAGTTGACCTTTGACGGAAACGAAAATTACTACATGGACGAAGAACTGGGCGCGATAACCAATATCGCTCTCAAGATGGAAAAACCGTTGCTCATCACTGGTGAAGCAGGAACCGGGAAGACACAGCTCGCCTTTCAGTTGGCGCACTCCCTCGGCATGGATATTGAGACCCTCCGCTGCAAATCCACCATCAAAGGCGAGGAAGCGTGTTATACCCAAGACACCGTGCTTCGTCTGAATGATGCCCGTTTCGGCTCCGCTGATACAGGCCGCGACGTACAGAAGTTTTACGACTACGTTGTCTGGGGTCCCATCGGCCGCGCATTCCGCTCTGAAGAACGCGTCGTACTCCTGCTCGACGAAATTGACAAGACCGAATCCGATGTTCAGGATAACTTACTCGATATCCTCGACGACTTTGAATTCACCATTCGCGAAGTCAACGATCGCATCGAAGCAAAAATTAAACCGGTCATCATCATTACATCAAATGCAAAACGCGAACTATCCGATCCCTTCCTGCGTCGTTGCTACTGCCACCACGTGGCCTTCCCGAATCGCGACCAGATGAAAGAAATCGTCAGGCTTCATTACCCCGACACCAGCCCCGAACTCATGGAATCCGCCGTCAGTATCTTCTACGACCTGCGCGAACGTGGATTCGAAAAACCACCGGCCACGAGCGAATTGCTCAACTGGGTCGGCGCACTCGAAGCTACGAACCAAATGCCCAGCCCCGGAAAACCACCCTTGCCCGGCGTTCTCATCAAGCGTGCTACCGACATACAAGCATTCCGCGGTGACGATTCCGGCCCGAAACGATACTTATAAGCCAAGGGGAATCGGACATGTCAGCACCTGTCGAAGAAGCAGAAGCCTATAACGCCCTTTACGTCGAATTCCTGTATCTCCTACGCGAATACGGCGTGCCCGCGTCCACTCGCGACCTGCTTGAGCTCAATGAAGGGCTCGCAAAGGGTCTCGTAAACGATCTCGACGAACTCTTTGTGTTCAGTCGCCTCGTATTCGTGCGACGCGTTGAACATATCGATGCCTACGAGCGGGCCTTCGCCTACTACTTCTACGATATCGATATCCCGGCCGTCGAAGAAGGCGACCTGTCGCTGCTGCGCACCAAAGCATTCCGCGAATGGCTCGAACGAGAAATCGCCGAAGGTAAACTCCCAAAACGCGCCAAATGGGATATGACTCCTGAAGAACTCATGCGCAAATTCTGGGAGCGTCTCAAAGAACAAACCAAGGAACACCACGGCGGAAACAAATGGATCGGTACCAAAGGCAACTCACCTTTTGGCCACTCCGGTAACGCAGAAAAAGGCGTGCGCGTCGGCGGTGGTCAAGGCAACGGTACCGCCCTCAAAGTCATCGGTGATCGTCGTTACGTTTCCTATGCCCACAGCAACAAACTGCGTAGCGACAATCTTCGACAAGCCCTAGAATCCATGAAACACCTCAAACACGTCGGTGCCGAAGATGTGCTGAATATCGACGACACCATTCGTGAGACCGCCAAGAACGGTGGGGAAATAGAACTACGCTTTGACAAAGAGTTGCGTGACCGGATGAAACTCGTCTTGATGATCGACAACGGAGGGTACTCCATGACACCTTACGTCGATCTGACCCGTCTGCTGTTCAGTAAACTACACGATCGCTTCGACGAAATTGATACCTACTATTTCCACAACGCCATCTACGACAAAGTCTACGTAGATCAACGCCGAATTCGCTCCTACTCTGTTGAGAAACTCCTCCTGCGGCGCAAAGACACCCGCGTGGTGATCCTGGGCGACGCCACCATGGCCCCCGAAGAACTGCTATCCCCCTTCGGCTCCATCACCGGCTTCGATCTTGGCGATCCACGCCCCTCCCTCTACTGGATGCAGCAGATTGCCAAGCGTTTCAAACACACCGTGTGGCTCAATCCCATCTCCCGCGAACGCTGGGGCGGCAACTACGGCGCCACCACCCTCAAGAAAATCCACGAAGTTTTCCACATGGAAGACATGACCCTTGGCGGTGTAAAGGGCATGGTCGAACACCTTAGCGACAAGACCGGCAAAGACAATTTCTAGAGTGTCCAGCGAAATTGGAACAAATCGACCCAAGAACGGTGTTCTATGGACGATGATTTCACCCTCTACGAATAATCCTGCCAAAGCCGTGAAGAGTCCATGACCCAATTCGACGACGACATCATCTCCGGCAGCATCCTCAAGTCCGTCTGGAAAATAAGCTGGCCCGTCATCGTAACCCAACTTATTACCGGTCTTGGCGGTATTATCGACCAAATTCTTGTAGGTCGCTACGTAGGTTTCGAGGCCCAGGCCGCCGTTGGAATATCATGGCAATCTTTTCTGGTTCTGCTCGTATTTCTTTCTTCGTTCTTTCACGGAATGAACATTCAGATCGCGCAATACTCAGGGCGCCGTGATTCCAAATCTGTGAACCGTGTATTCTTCGAGACCGTTAAGGCATCCCTCTATTCCTTTTTCTTCGTGATCGCGCCACTCGGCTATTTTCTCTCCCCCTTCGTACTCGAAATTGTCACTCCGACACAAGAAATCTACGACTACGCCCTTCCCTATCTCCGCCTCCTTTTTGTCGCCACCTTGCCCCTTTTCTTAATGTTCATCCTGAACGGCGCATTTCAATCGGTCGGCAATCCAAAAATCCCTCTATACTTCGGTATCATCACGACAGCGACAAAGATTGCGGTAAGTTACACACTCGTATCAGGATCCTTCGGTTTCCCGGCCATGGGTGCAATGGGGCCGGCAGTCGGCACGTGCATCGCTCCTCTTCCAAGCGTGTTGATCGCGCTGATACTCATCGCGCGTCATAAGGTCTTAATCGGTCTTCCAGAAAAATTATCTTTTCGACCAGACATGTCTGTGCTCGTTCCAATCGTCAAATTGGGACTGCCAGCCGGACTTCAAGCGGTCCTTCTGAACGTCGGGGGACTCGTGCTGCTCTATTACATCGGAACTCTGGCCGCCGGTGCCGAGGCCGTCGCGGCCTACACCATTTGTTACGGTCAATTATTCACCGTCGTCACATGGGTCGGTTTCGGGCTACGCGCCGCATGTGCAACCGTCATGGGACAAAACATCGGTGCCGGTAAGAGAGATCGCGGCATGCACGGCGTGTACCTCGGTGTCGTCGTAGGATTCCTATGGGCTGGCTTCTTCGGCATCTTCTACTGGTTTTTTGCCGAACAACTGCTCATTCCATTCGGACTCGATGTTCACGAAGAGCCCATCGTTGTCGAATATGCCACCACCCTTCTAGGATACCTGGCGTTCTCGGGCATGTTCGTCGTGATGAGCCTCGCCTTTACCGGAGGACTGCAAGGGGCCGGTGACACCATCAAACCAATGTTTATTGCATTCATCTCCCAAATTGTTGTCCTGCTCGGAATCTGCACCGTGTACCAGCTCATGGGAAAACTTTCCACCAACGTAATCTGGACCGCGATTCTCATCAGCCACCTCTCCAGACTCACCATGTCTTACATTGCCTTCGCCAGCGGAAAATGGCGTAACATCAATGTCGAAATCGGGCACGATAATTAGACGGCCCAAGCCAATCACCCCAGTTCGAAAATACGAAGTATTTCCCGTTTTCTTTTGGCTTCCTTTTCCCATCAAAGAAGAGGCAGAAAGCAGTTAAGCAAAAAAAGGCTCGATTCCTTAGCTCGTAAAGCAAGGAGCCGGGCCTATTGAGTGTCAGGGCCGACTATTCCTCTTCGGGAACCTCTTGCTCCTCTTCGGCGATGGCCCGAGCTGCACCGGACACTTTCGCGTCCTTCGTCGTCTTCATCACGCGGACGCCCTGCGTATTGCGACCGATGGTGCGAATGTCCTTGACCTTCGAACGAATCACGATACCGTTCGTCGCGATGAGTACAATTTCATCCTTATCCGTCACCGTCATCATCGCGATGACATCGCCGTTACGGTCCGAGGTCTTGATGTTGATGATACCCGAGCCGCCACGATGCTGCAGGCGATACTCGCCGACCTTCGTGCGTTTTCCGTAGCCATTTTCAGAGATTGACAACACCGTCATGTCATCCTGCGCCAGCGATACTCCTACGACTTCATCACCCTCTTTACCGAGTTTGATGCCGCGTACGCCGCGCGCCGTGCGACCCATCGCGCGAACGTCTTTCTCGGGGAAGCGAATCGACATACCTTTGCGCGTCGCGATGAGGATATTATCGTCGCCAGACGTAATGTTTACGTCAATCAGGCGGTCATCCCCATCCAGGTCAATCGCGATAATGCCGTTCACACGCGGATTCGAGAAATTCTTCAACGCTGTTTTCTTCACCGTGCCGCCCGACGTCACCATCAGAATGAATTTGCCTTCTTCTTTCAGATCATGCACCGGCAGGAAGGCCGTCACCGTCTCACCGTCTTTAAGGTCGAGCACATTGGCCATCGCGCGACCCTTTGCGGTACGACTCGCCTTTGGCAGTTCATGCACCTTACGCCAGTAGAGGCGGCCCTTGCTCGTAAAGAACAAGATGTACTGGTGGGTTGACGCGATAAAGAGGTCTTTGACGAAATCCTCTTCCTTCGTGTCCATGCCCGCGATACCTTTGCCGCCGCGCTTCTGCGAACGATAGGTGGAGACCGGGAGACGTTTGATGTAGCCGACGTTCGAGACCGTAACCACCATATCCTCATCCGCGATCATGTCTTCCAGCGTAAATTCTGTCGCATCCGTAAGGATAAACGTGCGACGTTCATCGCCGAATTTTTCCTTGACCTCTTCAATCATTTTGCGCACTTCAACCAACAGGGTTTTGCGGCTTGATAGAATATGACGATATATTTCGATTTGTTTCATCAGCTCGGCGTAATTGTGTTCCAATTCCTCCCGCTGAAGACCCGTCAAGCGACGCAGACGCATGGCCAGTATTGCATTGGTCTGTACCAGAGAAAGTCCGAATGCTT
This sequence comes from Candidatus Hydrogenedentota bacterium, assembly GCA_046583315.1. Taxonomy (GTDB): domain Bacteria; phylum Hydrogenedentota; class Hydrogenedentia; order Hydrogenedentales; genus DTSJ01. The sequence continues at coordinate 5,613 of JAYGCN010000096.1, read as the reverse complement.
TCATCAGGCCCTGGCGCGCTTCTTCCTCATCCTTGGACGCGCGAATAATCTTGATGACCTCGTCAATATTGTCGAGGGCGATCATCAGACCTTCCCAGATGTGTGCCTGCGCTTCTGCCTGATCCAATTCATACTGAGTTCGACGTTCAATAATCTCAATACGATGCTCGAGAAAGTGGTACAGAATTTCTTTGAGCGACAGCACTTTCGGCATGTTGTTGACCAAGGCCAACATGATCATGCTGTGCGTTTCTTGAAGCTGCGTGTGTTTGTAAAGCTGATTCAGAATCACTTCCGGCTCATCACCCTTGCGCACTTCAATCACGATGCGCATGCCGTCCTTGTCCGATTCGTCGCGCAGATCAGTGATGCCTTCGACCTTCTTGTCGCGAACCAATGCCGCAATATTTTCAATCAACCTCGATTTGTTCACCTGATACGGAATCTCGTGGACAATGATGCTGTCCTTGCCCGTTTTCTTATTCGTCTCCACCGAAACCTTCGCGCGGACACGAATACGACCGCGACCTGTCTCGTAGGCTTCGCGCAGACCGTCTGTGCCGTAGATAATCGCACCTGTCGGGAAATCCGGAGCCTTAATATGCGCCATCAGGTCCAGCGAAGTCGCTTCCGGCTGGTCGATGAGGTGCAGTACTCCGTTACACACCTCTGTGAGGTTGTGAGGCGGACAGCTCGTCGCCATGCCCACCGCGATACCGTAGGAGCCATTGATGAGCAGATTCGGCAGTGCCGACGGAAGCACGGTCGGCTCCATCAGGCTGTCATCGTAGTTCGGTTTCATATCGATGGTGTTCTTGTCATAATCCGCCAACATATACGCGGTGATCGGAAGCATCTTCGCCTCCGTATACCGCATGGCTGCCGGACTGTCACCGTCAATCGACCCGAAGTTACCCTGACCGTTAATGAGCGGATAGCGTAGACTCCAGTCCTGCGCCATACGCACCAGGGAGTCATAAATCGCGCTATCGCCATGAGGATGGTATTTACCCATCGTTTCACCGACGATGAGCGCGGATTTACGCAGGGCCCGCGTGTGGCCAAGCCCCAGTAGTTGCATCGCATACAAGATGCGACGGTGAACAGGCTTCAAACCATCCCGCACATCCGGCAGCGCACGACTCACGATCACGCTCATGGAATAATCCATGAACGATTTCTTCATCTCCGTTTCGATTGTTATCGGCGTTATATTATCGTCATCGTTGTACATACAATTCCCCGTTTATTCTGAATCCCCGCAGGGCTAGATATCCAAGTTAAGCACATCGGCCGCGTGTTTCTGAATGAAAGCCTTACGCGGTTCCACCTGATCACCCATGAGCAGTTCAAAGGTCTCGCTCGAAACCGCCTCATCATCAGAAATTACCTGAAGCAGACGACGATTTCCCGGTTCCATCGTGGTGATCTTAAGTTGATCCGCATTCATTTCACCGAGACCCTTATACCGCTGAAGCGTGATCCCTTTTTGACCAAGCTCCATTAGTTTTTTGTGGAATTCGAGCAAATCATCCGTTTCATATACATCACCCGTTTTCGCCTCAACCACACGGTACGGCGCGTTGCCGATTCCCGCTTCGGGATCATCGTGATCCAGTAGCACGTGAAACTCGTGACTCTTGAAGAAGGCCAAATCAATCTGATCGCCGCGTCGAATGATTTTGTTGATGGCTGGAGGGTTCTCACTATCTTCTTCGCCCAGTTCCAACTCTTCCTGCTCTATCGATGTGTCCACTAACTTCGCATCGTCACCGAAAAGGATCAGCGTCTCACTCGACGATAAGGTGGAGGGGTCCTGGATTTTTTCACGGGAGAGTTTCAAGGCTTCCTCCGTCATCTCCACACTCACTCCGTATACGCGATCAAGGCGTTGTAACAAAGCGCGACGCTCCTGGGCACGTTGCAGTCCGGCAAGCAATACCTTGAGCGTGAGTTTCGTGGGTTTCTTAGTGTCCGCGTTCGAGGTGATTTCGCAACCCTCCATCACCGACTCCATCAAGAATTGTTCCTTCTCCTCATCACTGTCCAGGTAACGGGACTTCTTACCCTTCTTCACCAGGTAGAGTGGGGGCTGCGCAATATACAAATGACCGCGCTGAATCAGCTCCGGCATTTGACGGAAGAAGAAGGTCAGCAGCAGCGTGCGAATGTGCGCGCCATCCACGTCAGCATCCGTCATGATAATGACCTTGTGATACCGGAGTTTCTCCGAATTAAAATCGTCCTTACCAAAGCCCGCGCCCAATGCGGTAATCAACGAGCGAATTTCGTTGTTGTTCAGCATCTTGTCGACGCGTGCTTTTTCAATGTTTAAAATCTTACCGCGAATCGGGAGAATCGCCTGATACTTGCGATCACGACCCTGTTTCGCCGAACCACCAGCAGAATCACCCTCGACGATAAATATTTCACACAGGGCCGGGTCTTTCTCCGAGCAATCTGCTAGTTTACCCGGCAAGGTTGAGAAGCCGTCCAGCGCACCCTTGCGCCGTGTCAGGTCACGCGCTTTACGAGCCGCCTCACGTGCACGTGCCGCATCCAGCGTCTTGCCCACGATACGATTCGCCACCGTGGGATTTTCTTCGAGATAAGTATTGAGGCCCTCAAAGACCAGCGAGTTCACGATGCCCATGACATTGCTGTTTCCGAGTTTCATCTTGGTCTGACCCTCGAACTGAGGATCCATGATACGCACCGACACAATCGCCGTCAGCCCCTCGCGCGCATCATCTCCGGTCAACGCGTTCATACCCTTCTTCAGCATGTTGTTGCGTTTCGCGTGATTGTTTAGGCTCTTCGTCAGCGCTGTCTTGAATCCGCTGAGGTGAGTACCCCCCTCGTGGGTATTAATGTTATTCACAAACGAAAAAATGGTGTCGCTGTAGGTAGTCGTGTACTGCATCGAAATCTCGACTTCCACATCATCTTTTTTGCCTTCAAAATAGATGGGCTTCCGGTGAAGTGGATCGCGATTCCGATTCAAGTAGGTTACGTACTCAACCAATCCACCCTTGTACTGCATGATGATCGCTTCATCTTCTGTGCGCTCATCTTCAAAAGAAACCTTGATGCCCTTATTCAGAAACGCCAACTCGCGAAGACGATTCAGAAGCGTGTCCGCATTATAAACTGTCTCTTCAAAAATCTCCGCATCCGGACGAAAGGTCACGCGCGTTCCTGTAGACTTAACACGCCCGCGTTTTTCCAGGGGACCATCCGGCTTGCCGCGTTTGAACGACATGAAGTGGGTATAGCCATCACGTTTGACTTCAACCTCGCACCACTCCGAAAGCGCATTCACGCAGGAGATACCCACGCCGTGCAATCCACCCGAAACCTTGTAGGCTTCATTGTCGAATTTACCACCGGCATGCAGCACCGTCATGACCACTTCAAGCGTCGACTTCTTTCTGAGCTTGGGGTCCTTTGAGTTCTTGAAAATATCGACCGGTATACCACGCCCATCATCCGACACAGAGATGCTGTTGTCGATGTGTACGACCACCGAAATCTTCGAACAATGCCCCGCCAGCGCTTCATCTATACTGTTGTCCACCGCCTCGTAAACGAGATGATGAAGACCGCGCGCTGCCGTGTCACCGATGTACATTGCAGGACGCTTGCGAACAGCTTCCAATCCCTCCAGAACCTGGATGGATCCTGAGTCGTAACCTTTTGTCGCCAAAGCAGATACCCCTTCTATTAGGTTGCCGATCTCCCCCAAGCGTCGATCGTGACTAAAGTATATCAATTTGAAGGGACTGGTACAAGAAAAAACCCAATATTTATAGGGTTATTATGCCCAAAAGCAAGCTATTTTTCGAGCTTTTTTTGCTTCTCCTCATCTTCCAGCACAAATCGAAGATCCTCGATGGTTTCCGGCGGAATTGTGGACCGAATTCTGTCCAGAATCTGCTGCTTCAGATACGAGGTTTTATGCATCCAAACCGCGTTATCGGCCTCAATAAACAGCACCTGTTTCTTGACCCGCAGCGGATACGTGTGCGCATTAAACGGAGACGGCACTATCGATTCCCAGTGCTCCCAAATGCGCGCCTCGTCCAAGGTGCGTCCCAATTCAGACGTGACCTTTAAGCCTTCAAGGATATGTTTGATAGCTTCGGGCGTGTCCTTGTGCATCTCTCGATCAGTCCTGAGGCTGGCACGCTGTAACGCGGCCCCCTTCGATAACGAAATCCGCGATAGGACGATCACCCAATCGTTCAACAAGGTCGGGCTGTGTTGTCGTGATGATGCACTGTACCTGCGGATCGATCGCGTCGAACAATTGTGCCGATCGTGTCGGGTCCAACTCAGCCAACACCTCGTCCAGCATCAGAACCGGATACTCACCAATCCGTTCGCGTACCCACTCAAGTTCAGCCAATTTGAGCGCAAGAGCCGCCGACTTCTGTTGACCCTGCGACGCGATGCTGCGCGCGGGTTGCCCATCAATATGAAAATCGATGTCATCGCGATGCGGGCCACGCGTCGTCACGCGCCTTCGAATATCAGTTTGCCGGGAATCACGCAAGATAGCTTCAAAGTCTTCCGACGTATTCACGTCCGCTTGGTACTTTAATGAGAGCGTTTCGTCCCCTGCGATACGATGGTACGCCGCAACCGCCAGAGGTGTGAGTTGTTCAATAAAGCGCTCGCGCTTTTTGATCAACAACGAGCCATGTTCAACCAGCTGTACCTCCCAAATTTCCAGCAGCCCATCGTCCGGTTTCGGATGACGAAGCAGCTCGTTTCGCTGCCGCAGAATCTGTCGATATTGTTGCAGCGCGTTGAGGTACGGCGCATGCAGCTGGGAAAGCTCCATATCCAGAAATTTCCTGCGCAGTGACGCACTGCCTTTTACCAGCGTGATATCCTCAGGGGAAAAGAAAACCGTATTGATCTTGCCCAGGATATCGCTCACACGCGACTGAGCCACACCATTCACCTTGTACCGCTTCGCGCCCCGGTAATAATTGGCATCCAGCTGAATGCGCCGGTCGCTGCGTTGTGCATCAAGATGAATCTGAAATCTATCGCCTTCATGGTCCACCAAGTCTGATTCATTCGTCGTGCGGTGGCTTTTGGAGGTGGTGGCGAAAAGAATCGCCTCAAGCAGAGAGGTCTTTCCCTGGGCGTTCTGGCCACGAATGACATTAAAAACCGGACTCAGGGCGATGTCCACCTTGCGCAGGCAGCGAAATCCGTCACAGCTCATTCGGGTGATGTGCATAGGCCCAAGCGGTCTCCCTCGGATGCGGGCGTAATCATAAACCCACGACGGGCTTCTGCACGGAACGGGTTGCCATGAGTATAGCGGGATTTACCGGGCGAACAGAAGCGAGTGACTAGAACAAATACTCAGGCTCAAGAATGGGTTCGTAATTGCGGTCACCGGTGTCAACCGGGAAGGTGAAAACCTCGTAGACCCCTATTCCTGTACGCATGAAGGCGCGAACCGCACCCATCACCGGTGCCGTGCTCAATAGATAGGTCAATCCTTTTCCCTGTTTCATCTTTCGATCCCAAGTCACAGGAATTTCGGACCAGCCAAAAAGAATATTGCTCAGGCCACGTCCAAGCTTCTCCACG
>JAYGCN010000045.1:0-3713 GCA_046583315.1 Candidatus Hydrogenedentota bacterium | reverse complement strand
GAAGCCGCAAATGCACTGGAACTCGTAATGGAACGAAATCCCGGGTCTCTTCCTGCAGACGAGTTTTCCGCCTTCGAGATACACCTCAAGCAAGCCTGTGATGGAATCGCCGATGCTAATATTTCACGAGAGACCGACGAAGCAAACTGATCCTGCCCGGAGAAGAGTTTAAAAAAGGCTTGTTTTAACCCTTTGGATTCCTTAACTACCGTTGCAAGTGGTCCTAACCCTCTAACCGAGTCCACTTTTACAATAGCAAATATTGGACTCGTTTAGAGGGGCGGGACCATTGCGTTACAGGGTCAATGTGTGTTTAAATAATTGGGAAGATAGAGGTTCTCGGGCGATGACGACCAAGACAATCTACAGAGAATTCGGCACCTTTAGCGACCGACTAATCGACGCGAACCTCGAAGCACAGTTCCGGGAAAAGCAACTCCGGGCAGACGTTACGCAGGCGATCGGATTTATGATGTTCGCGTTCGTACCCATTGGACTTGTATTCATCTCCAACTGCGCAAGATTCATACTTACCGACGACCACCCAGGCGACCTGTTGAACAAATTAACGCTCAATGGCAGCATTTTAGCGGTCATCTTCACGTTTCTCCTAATGACCAACCTATTACGAACCGTAAAATATTTTCAACGTCTCGTATTTCTATACATGGTGTTCCTCGGTGGGGCGATCATCGGGAGTCTGTTCTTTCAGCCACGCGATTTCATTCCCACCATCTACTTGTTGTACATTCTAAACAATACCCTGTTAATGCCGGTCCCCTTACGACTTCAAATGCCGCCAACCTTGATTGCTTCGGGATTATTCATCGGTATGTTCGTCTTCCACAAACAGCCAACTCACGTAGGCGAGACCATAAACACGATTATTGTGATCATCTCATTGAATATCCTTGGCTATTTCACGTCACGCGAGATCGGTCGGTTCAGAAGACTAACCTACCTCCATCAGAAAAGAGAATGGGAATCCCGTATCGATTTAGAAGACGCACTTCGTAAATTAAAAAAATCAATGAAGAATGCTGAGGTTGCAAACCAAGCCAAGAGCACCTTTCTGGCCAATATGTCGCACGAAATTCGAACACCCATGAGCGCCATTTTGGGAATGTCGCAATTACTCAAGCGATCCACGGGTATGACCTTAGATCAACAAGAATATTTGAGTACGATCACAAGCAGTGGTGAACGTCTGCTCACTTTGATCAACAATGTGTTGGAAATGTCCAAATTACAAGCAGATCGATTAGAACGGGGGCCGGGCTTTATTGAACTGAATATCCAAACAATTGAACTCCGTGGCTACATTCTTCAGCTCGAGTCTATCTTCAGAAGTGAAACAGGTGAAAAAGGTCTTCAGTTCGAAATGAATCTCATCGGTGAGGCGCCGAAGTACATCAATGCGGATTCAGTAAAACTTCAGCAAATCATTATCAACCTCGTTGATAATGCTATTAAATTTACGGATAACGGCGGGGTAGTGGTCAGGATCCGTATCAAGGGGATCGAAAGCGATGAACCACGTCTGCGCATCGAAGTAGAAGACACGGGAATCGGTATGACAGATGCAGAACTACTTCGCGTTTTCGACCATTTCGAGCAGACCAAGGTAGGCAGCGAACATAAGGGCGGTACTGGATTGGGACTGTCTATCAGTCGCGAATTTGTCAACATTTTAGGCGGTGAACTCACTGCAAAAAGTGTACAGGGTAAAGGAAGTACCTTCGGCTTCGACATCCCCATTGAGTACGACGATATCACTGAACTAGACACCATCGAACCACGAGGAAACGTCGTGGCTTTGGAGCAAGGACAGGACGCATGCCGTGTTCTGATTGTCGATGACAAAGAAGAAAACCGTGATCTTCTCAATACGCTTCTGGCATCCGTAGGCTTCGATACTAGAGAGGCCGTCAATGGGGAAGAAGGTACTCGGATTTTTTCCGACTGGAGGCCCCATCTGATTCTCATGGATGTCGCGATGCCGATAATGAACGGTCTTGAAGCTGCGCGTGCGATACGCGCTACTGAATTCGGAAAGAACACTCCCATCATTGCCATTTCCTCGAGTGTGTTTGGAGATGAACGTACGAATGCGAAAGACGCGGGAATGGACGACTTTCTGTGTAAACCCGTCGATGTGCCCGAGCTGTTCAACTCTATACGGAAACATACTGGCGTACGGTATGTATACGAAGAAGGGCTGCAGTCGAGCATTGAGGATAGGTTGGAACCCATCTGGAGTCATTCCCTTGAATCCGTTCCGCATGAGCTCATATTGGAAATGAAGGAGGCGACGCTCAACGGCTACATGGGTCGATTGCGAGAGCTATTGGATCAGGTCGAATCTATTGATGATGCAGCGGCAACTACTCTACGCGACCTCGCAAATCGCTACGAATACGGTGCTCTGGTTGCAATTCTGGAAAAAGGGGGAGGCAAAAAAAATAGCCATGGTTCGAAAAGACGCGAATGTCATGATTGTGGACGATACACCCGCCAACCTGCGACACATCAACCATCATGCCCAAGCGATTCATCTCCAACACGACTTTATCGCCAAAACCTGTGAGGCCTTCGTGCTCAGCATCGACGGCACCGCCCGTGCCCGAAGAATCTGCCCACGCCGTGTTGAACGAATGAGTGTCATGTAACGCGCGCCCAATCGAAACAACGCGCGCAACGCTGCAAGCTCGCCTTCAATAATGTGGCCTCCCTCCACCCCCATCAAACAGGCAATCTTGGACTCTGACGATGCACGCCGAATATCAGCGGCAGTCGTGGCCAGCAAAAGTTCATCGGGATACTTTCGTACCAACTCTTGAACGCTGTCCATGCGGCGGATCGCTTTCTTGAGTGCGGCACCATCGCCCTCAGTTTTGCCCATATAAATCGACCAGAACACGGCATCGTAGCCACCATCCCGCAACCGCGGCAAATCCATGTGCCCATCTTCATGCCGCTCGGCAAAGCCCCATTCTTCTTGCTCGAATTTGGGCGTGGTATCCGAGTGCGTATCCATCACGTAGGCCTCACGGTGAATGCGCTGTGCCTGTTCTGCAATAGGCTCCTCGGAAAAAGCGATTGGAGCACAAATGCAATGAAGAGAACACAAGGTCGCAAGGACGTACTTTACATCTAGTTTTGTATGCATGCGAGTGCCTTTCGAAGATTTCCTTGACGATACCGAGTATGGTAGCACGCTTTCAATAAACCGCTAATCGCGTCTGTTGGAGGTGAAACGTGAAAACATCTAGGAAAAATTGGCTCGGCATCTCCCGATGCCGCGGAATCGCTCTATCTATGTCGTCATTCCGCTAAGTCTGGTTATTGACTCGCCGGCCGTCATACGGCTTCTTCGGGATGGAACACGTCCTCTATCGACATCTCGAACAGTTGTGCGATACGAAACGCCAAGGGCAAGCTCGGATCGTACTTACCTTTCTCGATGGCGTTGACTGTCTGGCGCGAGACCTCGAGCTGACTTGCGAGTTGCCCCTGGGTCCCGTCGCGTTCAGCCCGTAGGATTTTGAGTCGATTCTTCATCTGTACCGCCATTGTCCGAGTAAGACAGCGGCTGAATAGGTGACCGCCATGAGCAGGATGATATTTGAGATATCCGTTTCGGCAACAACTCCAGCACGCTCTGTAAGCCTGTAGGTCCCGGTTCCGACGAGAGCGACCCCCAGAGAGATGGC
>JAYGCN010000035.1:0-5659 GCA_046583315.1 Candidatus Hydrogenedentota bacterium | reverse complement strand
TCAAAAGGAATCGTGGTCGGTTCTTCGGTCACAGCCGGACCTGTCGGCTCCTGTGTCTCAACGGATTCCTTAGCCGATGTCGAAACTTCTTCCTCAGGCGCTTGCGTCGGTTCCGAACGAAACGCGACGATATTGGATTGTCCGGATTGCTCCTGCGCCACGACCGGTAGCTCCGTTTTCCCTAGTTGAATCGTCTCCAATTGTCGCCGAACCACGTCCCGTATCGCATCACGCGCCGCACGCTCATCGCGAAACCGAATTTCCTTCTTCGATGGATGAATATTCACGTCCACGAATCGTGGATGCGTCTCGATCATCAAAATACCCACCGGATGCCGCCCAATGGTAATCATATTTTGATAACCGTCTTCAAATCCGAATTGCAACGAGCGATTCTGCACCGGACGCCCGTTCATGAAGAAAAATTGATGGCTCCTGCCAGAGCGATTCAGACTTGGCTGTCCCACCAAACCGTGTATTTTGAATCCCGCCTGCTCGCCTTCCACTTCCACCATCCCGTTGACAAACTTGATGCCCCAAATCAGCGCCACGCGTTCGCGTAACGTGGCGTTCTCCGGCACATCCAACAGGGTCTTATCGTTATGCTCGAAGTGAAACGCGACTCCCGGATGCGAGAGCGCATGCCGCTGCACCACATCAATGCAATGACTCAACTCCGTGGTCATACCCTTCAAAAATTTCGCCCGCACAGGCGTGTTAAAATAAAGTCGATTGACCGAAACTTTCGTGCCCATCGGCGCGCCAACTTCTTCCGTACTCCGGAGAATGCCACCGTCAATATGAATCTGCGTCGCGGCTGTATCCTTCTGGCGCCGCGTTGTCAGTTCAAATTTCGATACCGACGCGATACTCGCCAACGCTTCCCCCCGAAAGCCCAAGGTCGCAATTTCATCGAGATCATCCGCCGTACGAATCTTGCTCGTCGCATGACGTTCAATGGCCAGTATCGCATCCTGAGGACTCATCCCATGTCCATTATCCGTTACTTCTATCAGCCGACGCCCCGCACCCACGACCCGTACCGAAATACGAGTCGCCCCTGCGTCCAGAGCGTTTTCCGTCAACTCTTTCACCACCGAAGCAGGCCGTTCAACCACTTCCCCGGCGGCAATCCTGTTCGCCACGTCTTCGGGCAGCAAGCGAATGGACGCGATATGTTGTGAATCACTCATGACTCGAAAAATCCCCTACCGAGACCATCATAATCGACCAGACACGGATACCGCAAACACGTCCCGCTAGACTTGACCACGGCGAATCAGGATAATGATGGGCATTGGGGGAAACAGGACGTGCTTCATGCAAGAACTTACGTGTATTAAATCGATTTTGGACGAAGCAGGCCCGATTGCGATCGAAAAATACCACGATCGCGCATCACTCAGGGTCTCCTCAAAACTCAACGCCGTCGATGTGCTCACCGACGCCGACGAGTACATCCAGCGATTCATCACCGAGCGCATCCACGCGATCTTTCCAGATGATATCGTCATCGGCGAGGAACTCGGCAGCGACACCTTCACCGACGAAATCCGACAGCAACGCGCCTGGGTCATCGATCCCATAGACGGTACCCAGAATTTCGTACGCGGACTCTTCCCCACCTTCGGCATCTCCATCGCATTCGTCGACAACGGAACCATCACCGCCGGTGGAATCGACATTCCCGGCCTCAACCAGCAATTCCTCGCCGCAAAAGGACACGGCGCCACGCGCAACGGCGAGTCCATCCACGTATCCTCAGTTCCCATCCTGGTCGAAGCACGCGTAGAAGTCGACTACGGAAATCCCATCAATCGCGCCGACGTCATTGCCGCCTTCACCGAAGTCGTGCAGCAATCTGGCGAACCCCGATGCCACTGCGCCACGGTCGTAACCCTGTGCTCCATCGCCTGCGGCGAAATGGATGCCTACTTCCACATTCACGTCAAGCCCTGGGACTACGCCGCGGGCGTCCTTATCGTCGAAGAAGCGGGCGGCACCGTCAGTCAAGCCAACGGTGAAGCCATCGATGTATGGGGAAACAACCTCGGACTTATCGCTTCCAACCGAATCCTGCATCAACAAGCACTCGACACGACAGTATTGCCCAAATAGCCATGCCCCGATTCGATCTCAAACGACTCCGACCCCATCTCGCCAGCATCCTCTTCATTACCCTCGTGGGACTCATCGTTGCCGCGCCAACGCTCGCAGGACGATCACTGCCCCTCGATTTATCCGCGCTGCCGCCCACGGGCCAACTCGACGCGACCGTGGCGCTCGATTCCGAAACGCTCGACTACTACGGCCGCACCCACGCCTCCAGCGTCTACCCAGGCTACGCGTTCATTGCCCAGACCGCGGCCACAAACCAATCCGTCCTCTGGAATCCCTACGAGTACATGGGCACCCCCTTCATGGCCGCCTGGAAAACCCGATGTTTCTCCCCCTTTACGATACCCTTTTACCTCTTTTCGCTTCCGATGGCCCTCGGACTATCGATTCTTCTCAAGAGCTGCGTCGCGGGATTCTGCGCCTATTACGCCACCCGCAAACTCGGCTACACCCAATGGTTCAGCCTCGTCTGCGCCTTCACCTTCCAATTAGGCTATGGCCTCGTCTCCCAGCCCCTGGACCCTCTTTCAGATGCCCTGCCCTGGGTTCCGCTCCTGTTCCTGTTCTCCGAGCGCGCCTACCTCAAACAACTGCGCTACTGGCCCACGGGCGCCATCACACTGGCACTCATGCTCCTCAGCGGCGACTCGATAGCCACTCTATGTACCCTCGCCGTCTTCTTAATCTATGCCCTTGTAAATCAATTTATGTACCCCCATCAAAAAGGCTACGCGGTCACCATTCTAACCTTCGCAGTCGCATCGTTTTTTGCCATTGGACTCGCTGCCGTTCAGCTCATCCCTTACCTCGACTATCTCCGCGATACCGTAGCGGTCAACCCGGAAACGAAACAGCTGCCGCTGCTCTTCAACATCCCCCTGTTATTTCTCGGAAACTTTGTCGGCCCCCGACACTTCGCCTTCCTACACGTCGGCATCATCCAGGTGCTCACCACCCTCTTATGGCTCGCCATGCGCCCCTCCCTCTACCGCCATCACCGAATTAAAATCGACGCGTTACAGTTCACCAGCATCGGACTCGTTACCATCACCCTGCTCTACGGTCACCTCGCCAGCAACACCTCCTTCGCCGCCCTACTCTCCCATCACCAGCTCCTCATGCCCTGGGGTTTCATGATGGCCCTCAGCACCGTTATCACCCTATCCATCTGGCTCGAACTCACCCCCGAGCAATGTCAAACCATCATGCGAACCGGACTCATCCGCTCAGCTATCGCCTTAGTCGTTGCGCTCGTTGCGCTCTGGTTTCTGTACCCCGATTTCGATTGGAACACCGGCGACCAACGAACCATCCTCATTGCCATTGCACTCTGCATCGGCTTCTTCGTGATGCTTGCCTATACGCTGTTCCGGCCCAGAACTCCACTCCTCGCAATGTTCCTGATTATTTTGATCACCATCGACCTCACCTACACCAACACCACCAACGCCTATCGGTCGCCTATTCCCGCCACGCGCGCATCCACTACCGACGACACCCAGCCCCTGCGTATCGCAGGACAACTCTCCCACCCCCAATCGATACTTCTGCATCATCGCATCGCTCAGAACAGAGGCACCGTTGGCCGTCCCCTCAAACACGTCTATCGCTTCCTCCAAGAGGCCGAAACGCGCCCGGAATTGACAACACTCACCCCGGCCAATCAATTACTCTTCTCCATGGAACATCTCCAGCCCATGCCTGCGAGTGAGCGTCAGTCCATGGAACTCGAATCGATCACGGACGCAGGACTCGCACGATACCGACTCCTTGAGCACACGCCCGAACTCCAACTCGCATACAACACCCGCGCGAAAGCGGATACCTCCTTGAGCGATCTCGATCCGACACGCGCCCCGCTGATTCGAACGGACCAAGGACTTCCCAGCTCAAACACGCCAACACTCCCCCTTTCCTGGGTGGTCCTGCCAACCACCACGGCATTAACCATCAACGTCGTGCCACAAAGCGACGCCATTCTTATCATCAACCGCGTTCTCGGTTCAGGTTGGGAGGCGACCATCGACGGCGAACCCGCCGAGTTACTCGCCGTAAACGAACTCTTTTCCGGACTACACCTCACAAGCGAAAACAGGGTGGTTGAGCTTCGCTATGCCCCGTCTTCATTGAAAATCGGGCGCGCCCTGTCGGCACTCACCGCCATACTCATTGCGTTGGGTTACCTTAACCTCGTTTACCACCGCCACAAACAGAAATCCCTGCTCCCTTAACCCCATTTTTTACCGTTATTTCATCAATGTTCATTTTTCCTAAAGTTCCGCCCCATTGTTGCCGATAGAGTACATCAAACGGTGTTTGGTAATAACTCCAGGGGAGAACGACCATGGGCAACGGTATCAGCGCGATAGCGTCCTTCCAGTCCTACCAGAACGGTTCAGGCCACCAGACCAAATTCGAGGTCGGCCAACTCCCCGGCAAGGCCCGAACCCGCGATACCGTCCATTTCGGTGCCGATCCACCCTCCCACGCCAAATCCCACAACATCATGCTCGAGAAAGCCTATGCCCAGCTACAGAACATCGTCGGAGAAGCCCGCGTCGAACTCGGAATCGAACCCGGCGCCAATATCGACACCAGCCCCGAAGCCACTGCCACCCGCATCGCCGATTTCGCCCTCAACTTCTTCGACCAATTCAGGCAAAATCACGAAGAGCTCAGCGACACCGAAGCCCGCGAAGAATTCGTAGAGCTCATCGGCGGCGCAATACTGCAAGGAATCAGCGAAGCCGAAGAAATTCTAGGCGCACTCAGCGCCCTCAACGAGACCATCACAAACGACATCACCACCATCAAGAGCATCATTCAACAACGCCTCGACGCCTTCCTCGGCCAAGGCGAAACCGAATAAGAACACACCCATGCCACCACATTTTCGCGCACATCCACACACCAAATCCCCCGTCAAACTTGATTCAAACCACAATCCTAATGTATCATCCTCCCTCACTCATGCGCGGGTGGCGGAATTGGCAGACGCGCTAGACTAAGGATATAGTGCCCTTCGGGGCTTGGGGGTTCGATTCCCCCCTCGCGCACCATTATTAACCCTGTTTTCAGGGTCTTTATCACCTTCTTGATCCACCACCAAGCCACGGCTGGGCTCACTTGTGGAGATATGCACATCCTTCTTTTTGTCAACAATAAACTTCCGTAAACCCCAACAATAAAGCAACTTACACAAACCGCCCTATTGTTTCCCAAAACCCCCTCTGCGTCTCCTCGCCTCTGCGTGACAGCCCTTCGCACTTCCATCATACCGTCCGGAAGGACCTGCAACGCCCTTGCCTATATATAGGGACAACACCCACGGAGGCCCCGCAATGGCAAGACGCAAACCAAAATTCACCCCCGAACAAATCGCCAAGTCCAACCGGAAACTGGTCGAGATTTTCGGTGCCGAAAAAGTCAGGGAGGCACAAGGAAAGCCAAAGAGGTTGCCAATAGTCCCGACGACACCAGAAAATCCAAAGGCGAAATCAAAGCCGCCCAGCGACTCAAAACCAGAACCTGATCCTCCACC
>JAYGCN010000353.1:0-9016 GCA_046583315.1 Candidatus Hydrogenedentota bacterium | reverse complement strand
GTTTTACAAGAACGACGTCACCCTTCTTGATGTAATGCTTGATTCCACCAATATGATCGATGGCCTGCAAGAGTAAATTACGTTTCTGTTCAGCGTCAAAGTTACCGTCACCGCGGCGTTCACCACGGGCGATTCCGATATCGTAGGTCATGCCTTCAGGTTTAGGGACACGAAAGTCTTTGAGCTGATAAGGTTCGGGATGAACGACGCTACGCAGACCGCTGACATCTTTACGCGATCCTCGCGCACCTTCAGGAGCAAAGGAAAGGTATCCCAGTCCCGCCGTAACACCCGCAGCAATTGCACCTTGTTTAATGAACGTGCGGCGATTCATCGGGGCCTTCTCATAATCAGGCTTCTGAATCGGTTTCTCTTTCTTCGCCATACGTATTTCCTCCCAAAGGGTGCCTTCGCACCCATGACCTATAAACACCCCGGATTTCGGGGAGCAATTCCAGTAGTATTATACGCTATCCAGTGCTTTTTGAACATCGGCCACTTTCGCCAATGTTTCATCCCGCTCTTTGAGGCCTTCTACCCCATAAACAAAGGGTCCGCTCACATTTACCGTATTGAATGTCTTCAGAAAGGTGTGGAAAAACACGGCGTCGGTGTCCTCTTTCGAGATCACATCGTAGTCCCATTCGTGTTCCTCAGTGATCTGTGCAAAAAGTGCCAGTGCCGCTTCGTCGGATTCTGCCTTATGTACGAATATCTTGCCCCTGGAATCACCGCCCAATCCACCGAACCAAAAATCCTTCGCGAAGTCGTATTGGAACACGTCTTCCTTCTTGTAACCGATATCCTGGAACTGTATTCCGAGATCACGCGCCATCAACGTAAACGCTTCCGGCACCTCGGTCGCCGAAGCGTTCGCCTTCGTAAAATCGGTGATTACATTTACCGCGTGACTGCGAATTGCTTCGTCGTCCGCGTTGCCGACGAATTTGATATAATATTTACCCACGATCGCAAGCGCGCCCGCCTGCGTCATGCTGACCCAGGCATCGCCTTGTGCTTCTACAGTGCTACTTCCACTCCGTTGCTCCGAAAAAACGCCAAGCGCGTTCTTGAACTCGACCATGTCGTATAACTCAATGCTGCACTCAAGTCCGGCCTCACTCTGCTCGATGCCCAGATAATGCATGAACTCGAAACCAAAGGCTTTGTACTGCGTTTCCTGACCATCTACCTTTTCGTAAAGATTGTCCCAATCAAATGTGACGACCGGTTTCGTGGTCATCCATCCATCAGACAATATCGAAGCGGGATAAATCCCAACATCCGGACCAGAAGATCCCCGAGCCGATTGGCTTCCCGGCTCGATCCAGATTTGCAGAGGCGGCTCCCAAAGGTGATCTTCAACGCTCTGTGCAATCATCACTTCCATCGAGATATCACGCTCTCCCGGATCATAATTGTCCCGTTGCACTCCAAACCAGACCACCATCAGACCGACAAAAATCACGAATAAGATACCAAATACAAACTCCCCGGACATAAACCGTTTCCGGAAGACCTTGCGCGGTCGATCATTCAAGATTTTTTCACCTTTTTTCTTTTTCTTATTTTTCGCCATTATATCCTATTATCCTGCGCGGAGAACTCGGCTCAACGCTTGTATAACCCCGTGAATAGTAACGTGTTCCGTCGTTTGAAACTTACGTTTTATAGACAATCGAATCCATTATTGAACGTCCTAGCGGCCTACATCTAGACCCGAAAATAATCGCCCTGCCAATCCATGACCAGTTTCTTGATTTCGCCCCCGCTTGCAATATTTTCATCCAGCACTTTGGTCAGCAGACCCGCCATTTCAGCATCCGATGCGAATCGTAAGCCGACCAACTGCGAAATCGTCAGACCATCAGCACGCGTGGCCAGATCGGCCTCCACAACATCACGAAGACGAATCTTCATTTCCGTACGGATGATACGATCCTGCAGTTTCGTGCAATAGGTGCGGGCCACAAACGCAAGCACAGCAATAGCCAGCCCTAAAAACAGTGCGGCTAACTTCAAAAACAAAATACTCTCCGCGAAAAGGCTCACCACGGACAAAATTATCCCAACGAGGGCAAGCCCAAATATGACCATTATATCCTTGGGAACCTTGGGGTGGTTTGCAAGATTCTGACCAGTCTCTTCGGACATCGTATACCTCCTGATTGAACGGGTTGATTGATATCCACATATTATACATAATGGGTGAGAAGGATCACTATTGAGGCTGGAAAATTCATCCTCAATAAACCCCTCAACGGAGACCGTTTATGCGAAAACTGACCTTCATCACCCTAAGCCTTTGCCTCTTCTTCGCAACGGCGACTAGCCTGGTCCACGCAGATACAGGGTTTATTGACTCCGAAGGTACGCAAATCTATTACCAGAGTGCCGGAGAGGGCGAAGCTGTCATCTTGATACACGGATTTACCGCAAGTGCCGCCCAGAATTGGGTTGCGCCCGGAATCTTCAAAAACCTGGCGCAAGACCACCTCGTAGTCGCCATCGACGCCCGCGGTCACGGCAAATCGGACAAGCCACACGGTGCAGACAACTACGGCAACAAAATGGTAAAGGATATCGCGAACGTGATGGACGCACTGGAAATTGATCGTGCCCACATCGTGGGATACTCCATGGGCGGTTTCATCACAACAAAATTCACGATTGATTATCCCGAACGTGTGATTTCCGCAGTACCGGGTGGTGCAGGATGGATGGACCCGAATTCAACGGAGCCCGACGTCATTCTGGAGCTCGCTGAGTCACTGGAGAACGGCAATGGTATTGCACCGTTGATCGAAGCGTTGACACCTGCTGACCAGCCAAAACCTACACCAGAATATCTCGCCGCAATAAACAAAATGTTGCTCGCCACGAACGATCCCCTGGCCCTCGCCGGTGCCGCACGTGGCATGGCGGAACTTTCCGTGACCACCAAAGAACTCAAGCAAAACAAGGTACCCATGACGGTCATCGTCGGCACAAGCGATCCGCTTGCCCAGGGTGTTCGCGCGATGGAAAAAGAGATGAGCAACATGACCGCTATCTACGTCGACGGACACGACCACATGAGTCTCATCGCCGAAAAGAAATACCTCGCCGGAATTAGAGCACACATCACTGCAAACAGTCTCGCCGAACGATCATAAAACCGGCGTATCCTCAAAACGCTCCAACGCGACGCCGGCACAACCGAGCACACCGGAGTCGTTGCCGAGGGCTCCGGGGATAATTTGGGCGCGTTTGGCAGGCACTTCGAAGGCGTTTTCGAATGCAATCTGACGCACGGGATCGAAGAGCGCATCGCCTGCCGCAATCATGCCTCCGCAGAGCACGACCTTTTCGGGGTTGAAGAGGTTTATCAGACTACCGATCCCGATCCCCAGCCAGATGCCCGTTTCGTGTATGACCGATTGCGCGAAGGCATCGCCATTTGCGGCGGCTTCCGAGATCATTTTTCCGCTAAGGGTATCGAGATCGCTGTTGCAGGACTCGCGCAAGACCGAGTCGGCACCACCATCAAGACCTTCACGCGCCGTACGCACCATTCCAGACACCGATGCGTAACTTTCCAGGCAGCCCTTCGAGCCACAGCCGCACGATCGACCGTCACGCTGCACTTTAATGTGCCCTATCTCTCCAGCGGTGCCGTCCTGCCCACGAAGAAGGCTTCCGAAGGTCACAATGCCTCCCCCAACTCCCGTACCAAGCGTGAGCAAGCACATCGTCTCCACACCTTGACCCGCGCCCATCCAAAACTCTCCGTAACAAGCGGCATTGGCATCGTTCTCAAGAAAACAAGGCATGCCGAGTCGCTCGCTGATTAATTCTGCAAGCGGTACGTCTTTCCAGCCAGGCAAATTCGGTGGACTGTACACCACGCCGGTCTGCCAGTTGAGCGGTCCCGGCGCACCAACACCCACGGCGACCAGATCTTCACGATTCACACCGGAGGATTGAATCACTGCTTCGACAGAGGCGACCATATTGTCGATCACGACATCGAGACCTTTGTCGGCTTCGGTGGGCCGCATCTCTTGCCCGAAAATTTCTTTGGACTCGCTGACAAGCGCGGTTTTGATGCCGGTTCCGCCGAGATCGATTCCAAGGACGCAACGGCTCATGAGAGTGTCTTCACATATTCGATGGCCGCGTTGATCCGTTTCAAGCTTTCATCTCTGCCAAGCAGTTCGGCCAATTCAAATAGTCCGGGACCTATACTTTTGCCGGTGAGCGCAAGACGCGTCGGGTGAATGTACTGACCGAGTCCAAGACCCGACTCTTCAGACATTTTTTCGTAGGCATCGTGTAGTGATTGCGTCGAACAGGATTCATCCGCTTCGAAAACGGCCAGAATAGCGTTCATTTTCTCGAGCGCACCCTCTTTTCGCCACTGCTTCTTGACCCCTTTTTCCTCGTATTCGGCAATATCCTGAAAAAAGAAATCCGTATAGACTACGATTTCGTTCAGCGTCTTCAATTTCTCTTGACAGATCGCAGTCATTTGCGTAAGCCATTCATCAGACCTGGCCGAATAGTCTATTCCCGCCGCGCTCAACAGAGGCAACACGCGATCACGCAAGTCCTCAACGGGCAACTTGCGCATCTGCTGGCCGTTGATCCATTGCAGGCGTTTCAAGTCGAATTTCGCGGCAGACTTCCCCAGACGATCAACCGAAAAGGCCTTGAGCAACTCGTCGCGAGTAAAAATCTCTTCGTCATCCCCCGGCGACCATCCCATCAACGCGACATAGTTGATCATGGTCTCGGGCAAATATCCATCATCGCGCCAATCAAGCACGTTCGCGCCGTGTTCGCGTTTGCTGTATTTCTTGCCGCGTTCATCCAGCACCATGGGCAGATGCGCGAAAATCGGGCGGTCATAACCGAGCGCGTCAAACAACATCGCGTGGCGCGAGGTGTTTGTAAGATGATCATCGCCACGCATGACGTGGGAAATCTTCATGTCGCCATCATCGACAACCACAGCGAGGTGAAAAATCGGATCACCGGTGGGTTTCAGAATCACAAAGTCGTCGAATTCCTTGTTCTGGGTCTCAACACGTCCCTGCACGAGATCGTCGATGACTGTCGACCCTTCTGGCACCTTGAAGCGCACCACATTAGGCTCACCAGCCTCATGACGGGTTTTGGTTTCAGCAGAATCGAGGTCGCGGCATTTCCCGTTGTAACGGGGCGGATGTTTTTCTTTCTGCGCGCGTTCGCGTTCAACGTCCAACTCTTCCTTCGTGCAGAAACAGCGATACGCCTTGCCCTCGTCCAGTAGACGCTGTCCGGCATCGCGGTGAATCTGATTGCGCTGCGACTGACGATAGGGCCCATGCTCACCCTTCTCGGGTTCATCACCAAATGCCGGGCCTTCATCCCAATCGATGCCCAGCCACTTGAAACCGTCACACATGGCCTGCACGAACTCTTCTTCGGTGCGATCCGCATCGGTATCTTCGAGCCGGAGCACAAAGGTACCCTCAGACTGGCGGGCAAATAGCCAATTCATCAACGCGATTTTGGCCGTACCGATATGGAGAAATCCAGACGGAGAAGGTGCAATACGTACCCGTACATCACTCATAAAAGAAACACTTTCCTGGTTAGAATTGCCGATCAATTGGGGGTGACCCATGGAAAAGGGATATTGTATCACGCATAGAATATGCGATTCATGCTCGACCTATTTTCGCTTCGTACCGGGTGACTTTTTGCGCTTGCCCATAAGTACTTCGTGAACACTTTCGCGACGTTGCTCGGCGAGAATGATTTTCGCTTCGACGATTTCCTTGAAGAAGGTCTGATCCAACTTATTCAGACACGTTCGACACAAACGCTGTGCGCCACTGATAGCCGGCCCTCCACATCGACCGCACTTAAAGTCATGGGCGAGGTTATCGTTGACTATCAAGCCTTGCTCCAGCATGCGTAAGACGGTTGCAACTTCGACATCGGCGAGCAAGACCACCGCTTCGGTACTTTGGCCCGCGTTCTCCGCCAACACATCACAAATTTTCTGATAATCCGCCTCTTCATCATCAATGCAGTGATCACAAACATTGAAACGAATTTTGACGTAGAGATTATTGCAACGCGCACAATAAGTGATTTTTATCGTATCATCCAATGCAACGTCCCGCCGAACGCCATAAAGTATACCACAACACGGACTTAGCGCAAACAGGGTGGTTCAGAAAAAATTCGAATCAAGTCACTGTCCTAAAGGGATCGCCTCGTCAACGATTCCCCCTCCTTCGATCTCGGTAATTCGATTGTTATGATCCACATGCACAGCAACAGGCACAAACGTATCTGCCTCTTCGGGTGTCATCTGCGCATAGGCGAGCGCAATAATCTTGTCTCCAACCGCCCCGAGTCTTGCGCAGGCACCGTTGAGACACATCACACCCGTTCCGCGACCGCCTTCAATCACATAGGTGGTGAATCGTTGACCGTTGGTGACGTTGAGCACGTGAATCTGTTCGTGGACGCGCAACCCCGCGGCATCCATCAAGTCGCGATCAACGGTGAGGCTTCCCCGGTATTCCAAATCAGCCTGCGTAACCGTCGCGCGGTGAATTTTACTCTTGAACATTGAAATCAACATGACTCTAACTCCTTAAACTTTTGCTTCTGCCGCGGACGGAACTGTATGTGTAATCGTCGATGGCTCAAATCGGATATTATCGATCAATCGTGTCGTGCCAACCGTCGCTGCAACCGCGAGCATGATCGGCCCGTCAATTCTATCGACCACCGTCAACTCGGAACCGTCCACCAGCGAAATATAATCGACTTCAATCGAATCCAACTCGTCACGAACCTGCTGCAAAATATGCGCCGCATCCGTTTCACCCTGGGCCATCGCGTCATGCGCGTTGAAGAGCGCGCGGGAGATGGATAGCGCGCGTTTCCGGTCCTCGCTGCTGAGATATTGATTGCGCGAACTCATGGCAAGACCATCTTCTTCACGAATGGTAGGCAAGCCGACAATTTCGACACCAAAATCAAGGTCGCGCACCATGCGTTTGATGATCGTGATCTGTTGTCCATCTTTCATTCCGAAAAATGCCTTGTCCGGCGTAACCGCGTTGAACAGTTTGGCGACAACTGTAGCCACCCCACGGAAGAAATGGGGACGTGTGCCGCCGCAGAGTCCCTCCTGCAAACGTTCCACCTCAATATACGTCGCGTAGTTCTCTGGATACATCCCCGAAGCCTTGGGCGCGTAAACCACGTCTACTTTTTTCTCCAAAGCTATCGCGCAGTCGGATTCAAAGGTCCGCGGATATTGGTCAAAATCTTCGTGCGGCGCGAACTGTGCCGGGTTCACAAAAATGGTCAAGGCCGTTGTATCGCAGTGTTCCATGGAGGCATCTATAAGACTGACATGCCCCTCGTGCAGGGCACCCATGGTCGGCACGCAACCGATTGTCCTGTCACGTTTCCGCTGTGCAAGGGACCAGGCGCGCATGTCTTTAGCATTGTCGATGATAATCATGAGTACTCATTCTCCTTCGCCGGAAAATCTCCCGACTTTACTTCTGCAACGTAACTGCTGAATGCTTCATGCATTTGGGACTTTACATCTACAAAGGTTTTCGAGAATCGCGTGAATCCCCACCCTAGAATGTCGTGCATCACGAGAACTTGCCCGTCGGTACCAGACCCGGCACCGATACCGATCGTCGGGCATGAAACGGCAGCCGTGATTTCATCGGCGAGATCGGCCGGTATGCACTCGAGCACAATGCCGAAACATCCCGCTTCGTCAAGGCCTTTGGCAGCCTCAAGCAAGGCCTCGCGGCTTTCTGTGTCGCGCCCTTGCACTTTGTAGCCGCCCAAACTATGAATCGATTGCGGAGTAAGGCCGATGTGTCCCATCACAGGAATGCTGGCCCGTCGAATCGCGCGAATGGTATCGCCAAACAATGCGGCAGGCCCCTCCAGTTTCACACATTGGGCACCCCCTTCGGCAATGAGACGTCCCGCATTGTGAACCGCTTTCTCATCGGATACCTGATAGGACATAAAAGGCATGTCCGCGATGACGAGGGCATTTTCCGTGCCGCGGGAAACCATGGCGGCGTGATGAATCATCTCATCCAGCGTAATGCTCAGCGTGGATTCATGGCCCATGATAACCATTGCGCAGGAATCCCCCACGAGAATGGCATCGACACCGGCTCCGTCGACGGCTTGGGCCGATGGATAGTCATAGGCGGTAAGCACGCTCAGCTTATCGCCCGAATGTTTGCGTTCCCTGAAATCCGGAACAGACATACGTGGCATGTCTAGTCCTCCTGAACCGTGACGAATTCTACCCGTCCCGGTCCCAACTGGGCTCCCAGCGGAGCGGCTCAGTGGGCTAGTGAATGTTAATTTTCGGTCGTACTTTCCATGAGAGATTCGGAAGTCATTACCTTCCTGACCCCTTCCTTCCCCTCGACTTGTGCGGCAAGCGTATCAATGCTCATTCCCGTGATGGAATCCACACACGACGGTGCGATTTCATTCATCGGGATTAGCACGAAAGCACGTGCAGCATAATGAGGATGAGGAATGGTTAGTTCAGGCGTAGCGACTATGCAATCCTTCCATAGTATGATATCAATATCGATGATTCGTGGCCCCCAATGTGGACCCGGTATTCGACCCAGGCGGGTTTCAATCAACTTCACCGTATTAAGGAGTTCAAGCGGCTCGAAAGCCGTCCCGATCTCTACAGCAATGTTGTAAAACGTCGCCTGATCAGTTTCTCCCCAGGGTTCAGTCTCGTAGACCGACGATACGGTGTTGACCGTAGTTCCAGCAAGATTTCCGATGGCCTCAAGCGCGGCGCGCAATGAGTGCAATCGATCCCCTGTATTGGAACCCAGACTCAACCAAACCTTAGAAAGAGTACTGTATTGCATCTGGAGTTACTATAACATAGGAATGAGAAAGGCTGCAAAAGGATTCGCAGAGGAGGTGGGAAAGCTGACCGGGACTATTTTGTGTC
>JAYGCN010000279.1:0-2735 GCA_046583315.1 Candidatus Hydrogenedentota bacterium | reverse complement strand
GGTGAGGCCTGTCATGCCGACCCCGGCGTTGTTGCAGAGAATGTGGACCGTGCCGAATGCCGCGACGGCTTCTTTCGCGAGCCGTTCGACATCTTCCTTTTTGGAGACATCGCACAATACGGCCACCACATCGGCGCCCTCAGCCTTCATTTCCCCGGCAGCCTTGTCCAATACCTCTTTTTCAATATCGGCCAACACAATGCGCATGCCTTCTTCAGCGAAACGTTCCGCCATGGCACGTCCGATACCACTTGCGCCGCCAGTAACAACGGCGACTTTACCCTGAAACTCTTTCATAATGATCCTGACGTAGTGTGGTAATTCTCTCAATCCAAGGCGCATACGATAGCATACGAGGTGACCTGAATAAAAAAGCCTGCCTATGCGATACGCGTAGACAGGCTTGACGTGTTCGTGCAAAGAGGGTCTAGAAATTTTTGTTCTTTTTCGCCCATTCTTCTTCTTCACGTGAGAGATCAACGGAACGGCCGAATCGGCGAATGGCTTCCGAGAGTTCTTCCTCGTGAATATCGAAGAGTTTATCGAAGTTGGTGATTTTGAATACTTTCCGGATGTCCTTAGACACGTTGCACACGCGCAGCGAGCCTTTTCCAGCGACACAGGCATCGTTGATGCGAATGAGTTCCGTAAGCGCGGCACTGGAGAGGTATTGAACGTGCGCAAAATTGAGCAACAGGTTTGAGGCGGGATGGGCATTCACATGGTCAACGACCTCTTTTCCGAAGTCGTTCACCGTCAACCCGTCCAGCATGCTGGCGTTATCAATGGTACCCAGGGTCACAGATCCATGGGCTTCAAAACTGACTAATGATGCATCATTGTTACTCACGACTAACTCCTGTCCCAAGCATTGTTTAACCTAATGGTAGTATACAGATTCGACTACTTCGATTCGAGCTTTTTTACGATTTTCTCGAAACCCTGCATAAACTCGCTCATGATGAACGGTTTGCTCACAGTCCAGTCTGCCCCAATCGACTCAGAGACACGGAGATACAACTTGCTATCGACGTTGCCGCCCCCGGTCATGGCAATAATTTTCAGTTCAGGAAAATCCTTGCGCAGTGTCAGCATCACTTCGTGACCCGTCATTCTGGGCATGTGCAAATCGGTGATGACAATATCCGCAGGCTCGCGATAGAAGAGGTCCAGGCCTTCCTGACCATCGGCCGCCGCGCGAACGGTATGCCCCTTCTCGACGAGCGCTTCCACGAGCAAATCGCGCAACGCCTTCACATCCTCGAATACATATACCCTGGCCATGCCTACCCTCACTGGAGATTGTGTATGGCATCAGTATACCATGCCGATCACGATTGATATACGAGGTGATGCATGATCAACAGACTTTCTACATTCCCGATACATCCCGCTGCCATTCAGTATCGGGATAGCGAATCCATTGAAGCTCTCGCACGCGACGAAGTCGGATTGGATTGCCAGAAGATTGGAATTTCACGTGAGGGCAACCCGGTATACGGGTTTACCTTTGGCGCCGGGTCAAAGATGGTTTCCATCACGGCCGGATGTCACGCGGATGAACCGATAGGCCCGATGACAGCGCAATGCCTCTATTGGCATCTTCGAGACCACTTTGCGGAACTGCTCGAACTGTTTACGTTCAAGGTCGTGCCGAATATCAATCCGGATGGCACGCTACGGAACGATACGTGGTTTTCGAATCCTCTGAAGTTGCACACCTACATGAATCATGTGATTCGTGAATTGCCCGGCGACGATATTGAATTCGGGTTTGGCAGCGATGGAGACGAACGTCCTGAATGCGTGGCGGCTCAGAGCTTCTTTGGCGATTACGGACCCTACGCGGCTCACTTTTCCCTGCACGGTCTTGGCACTGCCGAAGGCGCATGGTGTCTCATCTGCAAAGAATGGCAAGAGCGTGCCCGGGGCTATATGTCCGATTTTGCAGCGTTGTGCGAGGCCGTGGACTTCCCGCAGCATGATATTGACCGAAAAGGGGACAAGGGCTTCTACCGCATCGGCAAAGGCTACACCACAACGCCGCATTCGGAACCGATGAAACAGTTTTTTCTCGACAAGAATGACCCCGAGACGGCGGCGAAATTCAATCCGACTTCCATGCAGTATATTCAGTCTCTGGGAGGCGACCCGCTGTGTATCGTGAGTGAGCTGCCGTTGTTTCATATTGGATTGAAGAGTCCTGACCTGGACAATCTCACGACAGCGGCGGTTAAGGAAGAACTCACGCTGATTCGAGCGAAACGTCCAGAAATTTGTAAGGCCGATCTGCTTGAGGTCTGCGAACGCTTCCAAGTTCAGCCCTCACCGTTGGATCTCCAGATTCGCCTACAGACGGGCATGATCGTGCTCGCCCTGAAACAGGTTCTCGAAAGTAGCGACTAAGGGGTCGGGGCGGTCTCGCTCAACATGGACATCACGCGACACTTCGCGCAGGAGGGGTTGGGTTCGCACCAATCCTGGTACATTTGGATGAGGCCCTGCTGGAGACGAAAGTCGAGTTTCTTCGGCGGCTGATTCCCGTAGACGCGGGGCAGCATAATCTTGATGATGCGGTTTTCGGGCTCTTTGGGTAACGCCCCGAAGAAGGTCAGCACGCGTTCCTCGTAGCTGCGATCGCGCGAACTGCGTGCCATCGCGAGTCCCATCGGCACAAAAACGTTTCCGATAATCGAGCGAATACGCCCGCCGCCGATGGGCGCGACTGGTTTACC
>JAYGCN010000230.1:0-7897 GCA_046583315.1 Candidatus Hydrogenedentota bacterium | reverse complement strand
CGTGTGCTCTTCCGATCTCTTCATCTACCTTCGCTGAGCATGATTAACGCGATCGATTCGCACAAAGAATTATTGCGGGCTCAAAAGTTCGATTTATCGCCCTGGCTGAGCCATCCCGGTGCCTCCTCCGGCGAGTTATACGAGATCACCAACGAGGCCACGCTTGGACTCTCCGAAACCGAAATTATCTATCGTCTTATCCAGATGGTGGACGAGTTGGTTTCGGCCGAAAAATCGGCTCAATCCCGTATCCGCGATGAATATACGGTGCAATTGGAAGATCGCGTAAAACGAGCGCTGGCTCTGGCACGAAACGCTCGCCTGCTTGCTTTTGACGAAGGTGTTGAGGTATTGTCTAGTCTACGGTTGGGGGTCTCCACAGGCTTGTTGAATGAGCTCTCCATACGGCTGCTCAATGAAACCTTGATGGCTTCACAAACAGCTCATTTGGAGTTCGATGCAGGACAACCCTGCGACGAGACACGTAGCGATATGTTGCGGGCTGAATTGTTTCGCACGAATTTCGCGGAGAACGAAACAGTATAAGGAATTTCCATCATGTGGGAACGGTTTACCGAACGTGCAAAACACGTGGTCAGCGCGGCTCGCGAAGAAGCCACGCGTCTGAATAGTGAATATGTACGCACCGAGCACATTTTGCTTGGACTGTGCAGAGAGCCTGAAGGAATCGCAGCGCGCGCACTCGAAAATCTTGCGGTCGATATTGAAGCCTTGGCTCTCGAAATTGAACAACAGTGCCAACGCGGTACGGCCACGGTATCGAGCGAAGAAATCGCCTTTACGCCGCGCGCCAAAAAAGTACTTGAACTCGCTGTGGATGAGGCACGTCGTTTCAACCATAGCTACATCGGCACCGAACACATTCTGCTCGGCCTCATTAAAGAAGGTGAAGGCATCGCGGCAAAAGTTCTCCAGGACATGAAAATCGATCTCGGTCGTGTCCAGGCTGAAATCATTCGCCTGCTCGGCGATCAAGGTAGCTCCAGCACACAACAGGCACAGTCCGGCAAGAAAAAATCGCAGACCCCCGCACTCGACACGTTTGGACGTGACCTCACGGTGCTCGCCCGTGACGGAAAACTCGATCCGGTCATCGGTCGCGAAAAAGAAATCGAACGCGTTATCCAGATTCTCAGCCGGCGCACGAAAAATAACCCGGTACTTATCGGCGAGGCCGGTGTCGGCAAGACCGCCATCGTTGAAGGCCTGGCACAAAGCATAATTGATGGCGAGGTGCCTGATTTGTTGCTAAACCAGCGCGTCCTGACCCTTGATCTCGCTGGTGTTGTGGCGGGCACGAAATACCGTGGACAATTCGAAGAACGGCTCAAATCCGTCATGAAAGAAATTCGCCGCGCTGACAACATCATCCTTTTTATCGACGAATTGCACACCATCGTCGGGGCCGGTGCTGCGGAAGGTGCTGTGGATGCGGCCAACATGCTTAAACCTTCACTCGCCCGTGGAGAGTTGCAATGCATCGGCGCGACCACCATGGACGAATACCGCAAACACATTGAAAAAGATTCCGCGCTGGCACGACGTTTCCAAACAGTAATTGTAGAGGAACCCAGCATCGACGAAACCGTTGAGATCATGAAAGGGCTGCGGGAACGATACGAAGTCCATCACCGCGTAAAATATTCCGATGGAGCACTGGTCGCTGCGGCAAAGCTCTCGCATCAGTACATTATGGATCGATTCCTTCCCGACAAAGCGGTCGATGTGATCGACGAAGCCGGGTCACGTGCGCGTTTGCAGATGACCACGCGTCCCACCAAGCTTAAACAGATCGAGCGCGACATTGAAGAGCTGACACACAAAAAAGAAGATGCGATCCGGAATCAGGAATACGAGAAAGCAGCAGGGCTTCGCGACGAGGAACGTACGCTGACATCCAGCCTGGACGACAAGAGGCGCGATTGGGAAAAGAAACGCGATTCCGCTGAAACCATCATCACCGAAGAAGACATTGCCTTCATCGTTTCGAAATGGACCGGCGTTCCTTTGACAAAGATAGAAGAAAAAGAAACCGCCCGCCTGTTGCGTATGCGCGAAGAATTGCACAACGAAGTTATCGGACAGGATCATGCGATCGATTCGATTACCCGCGCTATTCAACGCTCGCGTGCGGGACTCAAGGACACGAAACGCCCCGTCGGCTCGTTCCTTTTCCTGGGACCGACCGGCGTCGGGAAGACATTGCTGGCGAAATCGCTCGCAGCCTTCCTCTTTGGTAACGAAGAGGCTCTCATAACCATCGATATGGCTGAGTACATGGAAAAATTCGCCGTATCCCGTCTCGCGGGTGCTCCTCCAGGGTACGTAGGCTACACCGAAGGCGGACAACTTACCGAACAGGTTCGACGCCGCCCCTACTCGGTCGTATTGTTCGACGAAATCGAGAAAGCACACCCCGACGTATTCAATTCTCTTCTTCAAATTCTCGAAGAAGGGCAGATGACCGATTCCACGGGTCGTAAGGTAAACTTTCGCAACACGGTCATCGTAATGACCAGTAATGTTGGTGCACGGCGCATTAACAAGAATATCAACCTCGGTTTCCAGAAAGCTTCCCAGGATGACCAATACGAATCAATGGTCGAACGCGTAACCGACGAAGCCAAGAAAGTATTCAATCCTGAATTCCTCAATCGCATCGACGAGACGGTAGTTTTCCATCGGCTCGGCCCGATAGAAATGCGCGAAATCGTTGACCTCAACATCAAAGAAGTCTATCTTCGCCTTGCCGAAAAAGAACTTACCCTCACGATATCTGATGAGGCAAAAAACTACATTGTCGAGAACGGGATCGATGAAGAATACGGCGCGCGGCCACTACGGCGTGCCATCCAGCAATACGTCGAAGACCCACTATCTGAACAACTGCTCATGGGAGCATTTGAGCCTGGGTCCCACATTCGCCTTACCTGTTCCGAATCCACAGGCGAGCTTGTGTTTGATACGGAATTGCCAGTAGCAGAAAGCGCCACTACTTGAACAAATATGGCATGCGATGGATTTGGGGGATTCTTCTCGCTCTGGCGGCTACGGCTACGGCTCAGCAGCCCGAAGCCGAACCGCCAATCATTCATAAGATTGAAATTACAGACCTTAGCCGGGTCAGTGAATCGCTGATCCGCTCCCAGCTTGAATCCAAAGTTGGCCAGCCCCTCTCGCCGCCCGCGATCGGACGCGACATTCGCCGCATCGCCGAGATGGGCTACTTCACAAACGTTGAGGTACATATCGTTCCGCGCGACGGACAGAACATTCTCATCTACAAATTCTTCGAGGAACAATCTATCGGCGAACTTGTGATTGCGGGCAACAAAAAACTAAAAGATAGAGACATTCGTTCCGTACTGAATCAACAAGAAGGGGATGCTTTCTTCCCGGAAGCCTTTGAGTCGGAACGGGAAGCCCTTCTCTCACTCTACAAGGGAAAAGGGTTTCTCAACGCGACCGTCGATATTACCGCCGAACAAATTGGCGACTCCGACATGCGCGTCTCCTACCTGATTTCCGAGGGCCGCAAAGCGCGCATCAAAAAAGTTAAGTTTCGCGGAAACGATGCACTCTCGACCCGAAAGCTTCGCCGTATCGTCAAAACAGGAAATGGATTTCTTTTACTCAGCGGCAAATACAAAGAAGAAAAATTCGAGAACGATCTTCAATCCATACTCACCCACTACGGCGATATTGGTCGACTCGAAGCCACCATTCCCAATACCGATTTTGACTACTCGCGTGGTGGCAAACGCCTCATCATTACCATCGATTTGAATGAAGGGCCTGAATACACGATGGGGAGCCTCGATATTGATCGGAATTTCGTATTCACCGATGCCGAACTTCTTGAGATTATTGAAATACGCCCCGGCGAAATACACAACAAGAGTCAGGTTGAAGCAGACGCGCTGGCGATTGCCGAACGATACAGCGACAGTGGATACATCAACGCCCGAACCAATAATTTCGTAGCGTTAAACGATGACGACCACACAACAAACGTCATTCATCAAGTGAATGAAGGTAGCTTGAAATACATTGGCGCGGTTACGGTGACGGGCAACTCAGTTACGAAGGATGAAGTTGTACGCCGTAACATCCTGTTGGCACCCGGTGATCGATTCGATGGTTCCGCCCTTGAGGACAGCATGATGCGCCTCAATCGAACACGGTTTTTCCAGGCAATCCACCGTTCTATAGCAGAAATTCCCGGCGACGACCGATTTGTGGATCTTCTGATTGATGTCGAGGAAGGCAAGACCGGTCTCTTTAATTTCGGCGCTGGTGTCAACACGGATACCGGCATAGGCGGCTTCGGCGAAATACGACTCAACAACTTCGACATTACCAATCCACCAACCTTCTCTGGAGGCGGCCAGAGTTTCTCGGCATCAGCCAATATTGGAGATTACAACACCAACTATCAACTTGGATTCACTGACCCCGAATTTCTCGGCTACCCGCTCAATGCCGGTGTCGATCTTTTTGACACGCGATACGAAAGCCGGGGAGGATCGGATTTCATCACGGAGCAGCGAGGTGCTCGAATTCGTCTGGGTAAACGACTTTCCAACCACATCACCGTGCGCACATTCCTTAGCTACGCGGACGTCACCATATCCAACCTCGAAACATTCGTCGATCCAGAATTACGTGTTCTCGAAGATCCTCAGGACACCCTGAAATGGGGATGGAGTGTAATTCGAGACACGGCCAATCATTACCTCGACCCCACAAAAGGTACGCGATTCGAACTCAGCAACGAATGGGCCGGTTTCGGTAGTGAAAATGAATTTTACAAGATCATGACGGACTCTACCATTTACTACGGCATTCCCAAATTCGAAAAATGGGCCGTCTCTCTCAACAACCGCACCGCCTATGCCAAATCGTTTGGCGACTCCGAACTCGTCCCGCTTTCCGAACGATTCTTTGCCGGCGGTGGATCTACCGTGCGCGGATACGACAATCGCGACATCGGCCCCAAGGCATCCACATTCCAAGTAGTGAACGGCCAGACCTTTATTGACGAAGAATCCATCGGTGGCGAATTCCGATTCTTGAACACTCTTGAATTCAAATACAAACTGAATGACACGCTTCGATTCTATACCTTCGCCGATGGTGGAGCCAGTTGGCTCGAAATTGACGATTTTGAAATAGACGACCTGAAATACAGTGTTGGGATAGGTTTTGGCATGCAGGTTCCATTCCTGGGCCCCCTGCGCATCGACTATGGATACCCCATCAATCCCGACGATGACCAGGGCAGTGGGCGGCTCCATCTACAGACCTTGATTGATTTTTAGGGCCGATTGAACACTCGAAACCTCAGTGGTATAATCGCCACAGCTGGATTCTGACGATACATTTGTTGTTGAATCCGCACAACGAAGTCATGATATTGACAAACTAATCTAAACATTAGGGGAAACACCTACCATGAAGCGCTTCACTTCGATTCCTACACCAAGCCTGTTGTTTTTGCTTGTCTGTACCATCTTGTTCGCCCCATCCGTTATTGCCCAAGAGGCCAGTCAATTCAAAATCGGAGTGGTGGACCTTAAAATCGTGTTCGACAACTACGACGCGCAAAAGAAAATGTACGAAGAACTCAGTACAGAACGCGACAAACTTCAAAAACCCATTACCGAACTTTCGAATCAGATCACCAAAGATAAGGATCGTTACGAAGAAGAATCTCCTACCATGAGCGAATCGGATCGCAAAGCCATGCAGGATAGTATTCAATCCGATTTCTCCCGATACAAAGCGGAGGTTCAGCAGAGCCAGGAAGAAATTGACCGCCGGGAAAAACGCATTTTCGAAGAGTTGATCGTCAATATACAGAAAGCTGTAGAAGAGGTCGGCAGTATCGAGAACTATCATTTGGTATTCGACGGAAGCAAGAACAGAAACAACAACCTGCTCTACTACAGCACCACGCTGAACATGACTCAGAAAGTCATCGACCATCTCAACGCCGAATAGCGTCTGACTTCGGAACTCACCAAGCCATGCGAAAAACTGTCAGCGAAATAGCCAAACAGTATAACGGCACCGCAATCGGAGATGGCGAGGTCACCATTAGTAGCGTCAACGGGATCGACGATGCCGGTGCAGACGAAATCACCTTTCTTGGAAATGCAAAATACATTCCCAAAATGGAGGGTACCTGCGCGGCCGCCGTGCTCGTACCACGAGACTACGAAACCCTGCACGACTTTCCAACAATCCAGGTTGACAGCCCGTATTTTGTTTTCGCGATGCTACTCGGCGAACTCGAAAAAGAAACTCTCATCCACCCCAGAGGTATCCACGCTGCATCGACCCGGGGCGAAAACGTGACGCTTGGGGACAATGTTGCGCTCGATGCCCACGTCCATCTTGCCGACAACTGTCGAATTGGCCATAACGTGGTGCTCTACGCGGGAGTCTACATCGGTCGAAATACCTGTATCGGCGACAATACGGTCATTTTTCCGAATACGACCGTGCGCGAGAATAGTTCGATTGGCAAGAACTGCATTATCCACAGCAACGTCGCCATCGGCAGCGATGGCTTCGGTTTCACGCCAATGGGTGGCATCCATGCCAAAATTCCGCAGGTAGGGCGAGTCGAAATTGGAGATGACGTAGAAATCGGCTCGAATAGTGCTATAGACAGAGCGACATGCGGAGTAACCCGGATTGGCAATGGAACGAAGATTGACAATCTTGTGCAAATAGCACATAATGTTCATATAGGTGAACACACTACCATATCTGGTATGTCTGCCATCGCTGGAAGCGCGATAATCGGGAGCAACGTGACCATGGCTGGGAAATCTGGTATAATGGGCCACATTACCGTCGGTGATAACTCTGTCGTTGGCGCAGATTCCGGCGTTCTCCAGTCTATTGGAGAAGGATCAATTGTTTCAGGCTTTCCCGCCATTGACCACAAAACCAATTTGCGCCAAATGATGGGGCAACGACGATTACCCCAGGCGCTCCGAACCATCCGTAATCTGGAAAAACGCATCGAGGAACTCGAAAAGAAACTCAATGGATAAACAGCACACTATTGCAAAAGAGGCTTCCTTCTCAGGCATAGGCCTGCACACGGGTAGCCTGACTACCGTCACCTTCAAACCTGCTCCACCGGATAGCGGAGTAACATTCTACCGCGTGGATCTGCCCGGACGCCCGGAAGTCAAAGCGGAGGTTGATAACGTCACTGATGTTTCCCGCGGAACGACCATCGCGTACAATGGAACCGAAGTGCACAGTGTCGAACATGTTCTTGCGGCCGTGGTAGGCGCCGGCATCGACAATCTTGATATCGAGTTGGATGGTAATGAGAATCCGCTGGGCGATGGAAGTTCGCTGCCTTATATTGAAGCGATCAACGCCGTCGGACGGCAGGAACAAGATGCCGAACGAAAATTCGTGAAGATTGAAGAACCTGTTTATTATCGGAACGCCGATGTGATGATTACGGTGTTGCCGGCCGACGATTTGCGTATCACGATGACGATCGCCTTTGATCATGTCGCTATCGGAACGCAATATGCCTCGTTTACTATCACCCCCGAAACCTTCACGAATGAAATTTCTCCGGCGAGGACATTCTGCTTCCTTCGCGAAGTCAAGATGCTTCAGGATCAGGGGCTGATCCGTGGTGGTACGCTTGAAAATGCTGTTGTGGTTGGCGATGAAGCGATACTCAATGATGATCTTCGTTACCCGGATGAAATGGTACGCCATAAAATTCTCGACCTACTCGGTGATACCTTCCTTATCGGGCGCCCGATCAAGGGACACATTATTGCGGTGAAATCGGGCCACGCCACGCATGTGGAATTCACCAAACAAATCAAAA
>JAYGCN010000143.1:0-6013 GCA_046583315.1 Candidatus Hydrogenedentota bacterium | reverse complement strand
TGTGCTCTTCCGATCTACTTTCTTTCAACAGAAACGAGGGAAAAAGCAACGGATTCTACTCTTGGACAACCACGACGACTTCGGAGGCCACGCCAAACGAAACGAGTTCGAGAGTCAAGGGCAGATGCTGCTTGGCATAGGCGGCAGTGTCTTCTTGGAGGACCCACAAAATTACAGTAAGGTGTCTCGGCGTCTCTTGAAGGACATCGGGATCGACATCAAAAAGCTCAAAGAAAACCAAGATCCTGAATACCCACTGACAACAATGGGCCAAGACACGGGACTTTTCATTAAGACCGGTGACAACAAAGGGAAGACGGTGGTCGGTCGATGGCTTGCGGCGTTTCATGGGGAAGGGAAATACAAATCACTCGTCAATCAACTTCCAATTCCACAAGAGGAGCGCGACAAACTCGTTAAACTATTTGGCGGCAAGTGGGACTATCTCATCGGGTTTTCCCTACCCGAACGTATCGATTACCTCAAGTCTACATCTTATCTTCAGTTCCTTACTGATAAAGTGGGACTGGCTCCGGACACCGCCCGGATTTTTGACGCATTAATACGCCCTAACTTTGGCGTAGGTGTCGACGGCCTTTCGGTACAGGAAGCAATCTTCACTGGTATGCCCGGTCTCGAGTCCGTGGGTTGGCTTTGGGACTTGGCAGCGAAAGCATTGATCGATTTCGACAATCTCTACGAAGGTTGTTTTTTTCCGGACGGCAACGGCTCCGTGCCACGGCTCCTCATACGCAATCTGATTCCATCGGTCGCCGAAGGAAATTCGATGGATGACATCACAACGGCGCGTTTCGATTATGGCAACCTGGATACCGACGATTCTCCAGTGCGCATGCGTCTCAACAGCACGGCCGTGCGAGTCAAACAGGAAGGCGAAGAAGTATCAATCGGATACGTGAAAGACGGAAAAGCGCTCGAAGTGAGGGCGAAGCATTGTATCTTAGCGTGTTACAACGGGATCATTCCTCATCTTTGCCCGGAGCTGCCGGAGGCACAAAAGGAAGGGTTGAAATACGGCGTGAAAGTACCGCTTGTCTTCTCCAATGTCGTCTTGAGGGACGGAACACCGTTCTACAAAGGTGGTGCCCAGCAGTACGAATGCCCCTATAGCCATTACCAGGTGGTTACCAAAGCGCCGTCCGTGAAAATGGACGACTATCGGTCACCCCAGAACGAAAACGACCCATTGGTGGTGTTTATGTTTCGATCACAGGTGCCGGAAAAACAACCTGGTGACACTGGGCGCGACGTGTTTCGAGCGGGCCGTACGGAGATTTATACGACCCCATTTTCTACATACGAAAAAGAAATAAAAGAGCAACTCACGGACATGTTCGGTGAGCACGGGTTTGACGCTGAGCGGGACATCGAAGCAATTACGGTTAACCGCTGGCCTCACGGCTACGCCTACGGTTACATGGACTTGGACGACGGTCATTTCAAAGACGGTGAATACCCGCACCAAATTGGACGAAAACAATTCGGTCGTATTTCGATCGCGAATTCCGACTCCGAAGCCAAGGCCTACGTCAACGGGGCCATCGATGCGGCGTGGCGGGCGACTTGCGAGCAATTGTACATCGTCAATGCGTAATAGAAATATTCCAATAATCAGTGGGGCAGGTCATCCCATACAACGTGGCACAAAAAGTGACACGACATGCACTTGAAAGTGTGAAATTCCATAAAAAAAGGACTCACGCATTTGCGTAAGTCCTTGGTATCTAATGGTAGCGGGGGCAGGATTCGAACCTGCGACCTTTGGGTTATGAGGGAAAAGACTCCGATCCTCGTAACCCTTTTGCTTTCCTAGACTTAACTAAATCGCTTGACCTTACACCCTTCAACTTGCGGTGAACATGTTGCACATGTGCAACATGTTCACCATTTTTTACTGTACAAATTACTGTACACGAACATCGACCCTAGAACAATACTTTTGAAGTTAGGCTGAATTATTTGACCCTACGCGGGCCTCGAACCGTTTCCATTCCTGCGAATGCCGTCTTGATCATGTTGGTGCTGGCGCCAGTGGACCGATCGGAAATAGATCTACCAACTGATAAACTCGGCTTCTTATGATATGCAGTAAATACTCGAAGATTTGTTTTACTCCATATATGTCTTGCGGGCTTACGGTTCTCTACGCACTATTTTCGGAATGTATCGTTCGACCGTTTCCTGAGTTATAGTTTTCAGATCTGGATTGTACATTCTTAGGTTTAATCTAAAGAGTCCCTCAGTCGGAATCGGCAACCAGTTACTACTGCCCCATTCAATGGGTTCCGTTGACTGAATGAATATAGTAAGCGAGCCATCGTCGTTATACCGGAGGCCATCAGTTCGATCTCCGACTGCGTAGCGCTTGAGTTCGTTCTCTACAAGATTATAATCCGGTGTATACCCTGTAAGAGACCAGAATGCATTTACTGGAGGAAGACTATCTGCGGGAAAGGTCAATACGTATTGTTCCTTACCATCTAGAATGTTTCCGTCTCCGTCCTCATACGTGTGAAAGTATAAGCCTTCTTCGGGATCGTGTACCAAGAGACCCTGCGTAGCACCCTCTGCCCGGGCAAGATAGTTATGTTCGTATGATCCGCCTACGAAGTCGACATTCCATTTGGTGGAGGATTGTTTACCTCGATATTTAACTTTCCACGCAATAATTTTCTGCGCTGCAGTGACAGCCCGGATCAGGCCTCGCCGGAAGTCAGGATCAAGTGAATCAGATGCAAAGGGCTGGTCGATGTAAATCCCCACAGTCTGCAGCATGCTCCAGACGGGTGCATCCTGCTTTAAAGGAGGATTTCTCTTGGCCATATAGAGCATGTGTTTAAAGAATCCAAGTTCTTCGTCATCAAAATCGATAAATGGTATGTCCTCACCAATAGTCGATTTCGTTTCACCAAGAAACTCGCTAAGTGGTAGGACGGTAAACTGATCCTGTAATGCCGAAACGACTCGTTGATCCGATGACTCCCCAGAAACTAGAATCCGAAGTGTATACATCCCTTCATTATGAGGGGAACGAATTACAGACATTCCCGCTGGCGCGGTACCCTTCCAATTTGGACCAACCAGTAAGAAGTCGCCTACATCCGATCCAGTGGCTCGTGAACCTATATAGCCGAAGTTGGCTAAAAAGGCATCTGCAAGCTGAATCGAATAGTATCGATCCATTCTGGGCACTGAAATAACTAGGGGCTGGTCCAGAAGATTAAAGAAAAGAGGAGAGTACATCGTGTCATTGTTTGGCGTAACGCCCAACTTCATCTGTGGCGTGGACAGTTTTCGAATATGTATCAACTCGTTAAACTGAACACCATCCAATACAACTTTGTTGACCAGGCCAATCCCGGTCGTCATCTTCGCACGTGATCGAGGGTAGAAAAGTCTGTTTCGTGTTCGTACTTTGTCGAGTCGCACCAGCGGCGCACCATATAGATATGCTTGAATACCGACTGAGTATGCGTACTCTTCTCGTGCCAATGCATCATCATCGCGATTCCCACCAGCAAACATATTCTGGTCTAAATCTTTCGGCTCAGTATCCTGGGCATACACGGGGCAGGTGACTACTCCCATAATCATGATGAAAGTGAAGATTGGATTTCCATAGTTAAGATTCATACTTTCGTTCTCCATATAAGCGAGTGCCATAGCACGTTCTTAAGATTGACCTGCTCCATTTGTACGAATTGAAATCATAAAGCAAATGCTTTATGATTTCAATTCGGTCACATCAAGTTCATTCGAAAGGAAATCAAATGCCAACTCGAACTAAGATCACCGTACATTTGTCGTTACTACTCACACTCATAACCTTCGCTATTTCCTCACCGTACAGTAGCGCTCAAAGCAACTCAGAACGACTACACGCACACACTAGAGAGTTTCGAAAGGAAGTCATAACCGTAACAGATGGTGTCCATGTTGCCATTGGCTTCGCGCTCGCCAACTCAATCATGATTGAAGGTGACAGCGGCATCATCATTGTAGATACCACCGAAAATCCCGTAGCGGCAAAAGAGATTCTGGCTGAATTTCGAAAAATTTCGAAAAAACCAGTTGTCGCGATCGTTTATACACACTATCACGCCGATCACGTCATGGGTACCGAAGGTTTCATCGAAGGATCAAAGAATGTAAAGATCATTGCTCATGAATTGAATCCGACACTCGTCGCACAAAGTTACGGTATGTTACGTCCCATTACGGCTAGTCGTGGTGTACGCCAGTTCGGCGTCATGCTTCCAACAGCGATACGCCCGAACGCGGGCATTGGTCCAATGCTTCGAATCGGGAGCGTCACGTCCGACGACTATATTCCGCCGACACTTACGATTGATGACAAGCCTCTGGAACTAGCTATTGCTGGAGTACGGTTCAAATTTGTACACGCACCCGGCGAGACCGATGATCAATTGTATGTGTGGTTACCAGACAAAAAAGTTCTGCTACCCGGGGATAACTTCTATCGTTCATTCCCGAACCTTTACGCGATTCGAGGTACGAAATATCGTGATGTTCGAAAGTGGGCCGACAGTCTAGACGCGATGCAAAAGGAAAACGCAGAATTTCTCGTACCCAGCCATACGCGCCCAATCACAGGATCTGAAGCTATCAGGGAACGACTTACGAATTACAGAGATGCTATTCGTTTTGTTCACGATGAAACCGTAAAGGGTATTAACGAAGGCTTGACTCCCGACCAACTTGTTGAAACAGTTTCACTCCCTGAGCATCTTCGCGAAGACCCGTGGTTGGCCGAATACTACGGCACGGTGGCTTGGTCCGTCAGAAATATTTATGGTGGTTACCTCGGTTGGTTCGACGGAAACCCCGCCCATTTAAACCCGCTTTCTCCCAGCGATCAAGCATCTCGTATCGCCACACTTGCCGGTGGTACCAAGAAGTTAATCCGCGCTGGAAAATCAGCACTCAATAGTGGAGATGCACAATGGGCTCTGCAGATATCCGACTGGGTAAAGAAAATCGAACCTTCCAACGAAGAAAACCTCGCCATTCGAAAGCAAGCCCTTCAAATTCTCGGAGACCAACAAATCAGTGCAAACGGTCGCAACTATTATCACAGTAGTGCGATGCAGGGCCACTAAAGAGATCTATATTAAGGAGGACCTTCTGGCGGGCACTCAGGCGCTTTAGGATTCGTCTCCGATTTCGCCGATAGAGAATTGAAAACTCGCGAAATCTTGCGAATTACGATTAAGAAATCAATTGCGCAACCCAAAAACTGATTCGCTTTTGTGTTCGGGCATCATGTTTGTAAGGTAAAAAACTCCGCCTAGATCCAAAACCAGTCGTTGGCAGACTCTTCATCGAATCGGGGCAGGAAATTCCGAATGCTTGCTCCCGTCGTGGCATTGAGGGTAAGCTTCCAGTTCGCTACGGTATTGAGTATTCTGAAAACTCAGGAACGAAGGTCGTTGATAGCATTAGACATTTAACTGGCATATCCTGTAACTAGGCTAAGTTGAATCGTATAAACGTGTACGAATATCTGCGATGCACATGTACAGATTCATGAATCTGGAATCGTAATCGAGAGAACTAGTGAATATCGACGAATCGATCAATAGGGCTGTCCAACCGCTATCCGACGCGCTTAGTACGTTTATTTTTTTCGAAATTGATGTATTCGACACTGGAGTCCCACTCATTGTTCTCTGGTTGATGGGGAGCGCGGTTTTTTTTACGTTCTACTTCCGGTTCATTAACGTGACGGGTTTCGTCCACGCTATCAATTTGGTTCGAGGCAAATACAGCTCCGAGGAGGATGCCGGGGAAGTAAGTCATTTTCAGGCTTTGGCGACAGCGTTGGCAGGGACGGTTGGCATCGGTAATATCGGCGGCGTCGCGATCGTCATTTCGTTGGGTGGCCCGGGCGCGACTTTCTGGCTTATTGTGGCGGGTCTGTTAGGCATGTCAACAAAGTTTATCGAATGCGTCGCCGGGGTCATGTACCGTA
>JAYGCN010000123.1:0-2404 GCA_046583315.1 Candidatus Hydrogenedentota bacterium | reverse complement strand
CGGGTTGGACCTTCGGAAAACTATTCGCATTCAATATGGACAACGTGATGCACTTATCAGAGAAACCGTTTCAGCGGATCGCCGGGATATGCCTAATCAGTAGCACAGTGATAATTGCCCG
Source organism: Candidatus Hydrogenedentota bacterium (assembly GCA_046583315.1). Taxonomy (GTDB): domain Bacteria; phylum Hydrogenedentota; class Hydrogenedentia; order Hydrogenedentales; genus DTSJ01. The sequence goes on along the minus strand of JAYGCN010000123.1, from coordinate 2,283 downwards.
AATTCTGTTCGGCCTGTTCGTCGATTTCTCGATAATGGATACAGTCACCAATGCGCTCATATTATACGCGATCATCGTCGCGCTCCTGATTACAATCTTTTCCATTGCCATCCTCGTAGAATTCTCCATAAGAAGCTTTCTGCGACTTCAAAATCGGCCGCTGTACATTGTCCGCGAAAGAATTGAGCGATGAGTCCGCCGAAACGCGTTCTGTTTATTGGTAATCGCCATCAGGTGCTGCAGGCGGTTGTCGAACACCCGGCGCTTGAACTCGTCACCGTGCTGGCAGCGCGCGGATCTGTAGAGCGATTTACACTACTCAACGATCTCGACCTTTCCCCCAACCTATTCGACGATACAGACAAAAAAAGAATTTTCGAATCTATTCAAAAAGCGAAATTCGACATACTTGTATCCAACGGATGCCCATTTCTGCTACCTGTTTCCAGCCTAAGGAAGCAGCATCAATTGTTTCTTAATGTTCATCCATCACTACTACCCTTGAATCGCGGACGCCACCCTGCCAATGGCGCGCTCCTGAATAACGATAAAGAGGCCGGATCTACGTTGCACTTTATGGACGATAAAGCGGACACCGGGCGCATCATTCATCAAGCTGGATTTTCTCTCACCGACGACTTGGATTTGGGTCTTCTCTATCACCTGCTTTTCAAGATGGAAGCACGCGTATTTACGGAAGGAATTGATCTTCTCGCCGGTCACGATTGGAAGTATGAAGGGCATGCGCAAGCTGGTAGAAGTACTTACTACACCCGTGACGAGCCGGACCGGCTTATAGACCACGAAGGAATGTCTACAGAAGAGATATTGAGGCGCATTCGGGCATTCGGGCATGTCGGTCAAGGGTGTAGGCTGAGCTTAGCGGATAGAACACTGCTGCTTTTTGATGCAGACTCGGTCGATAGTTCTATCCTGCAAAATGAGTTTCAGTCTGAAAAACCTGGAAGTATAGTCCTAGAATACGACCAAAAACTCCTGATTCGAACCACCGATGGCCTGATTCGAATCAAACGGTTCATTTTAGAGTAGAAATTTCACCCTTTTCCGGACCTCGATACAATGGGAAGTACCGGTCGTTCGATGTCATCCTGTTCGAACTAAGCTGCCGATAGACATTAGGTCGCAAGATCGCGCCGCAAATATAGTTGATGGCCTGCGAATTCGAAAATCCTGCCTTGAACTTGTCCAGTCCATCACCCCCGCCAGCGTTCGTGTCAGCGACACCTCCCAAATCTACGGGACCGGAAGAATTCAGTAAATTGAGTGAATAGGCATAAGCAGCGTAGGCCGCCCCGATGTCATATCCTCTCTCGCTGGATGCTGCCAGGTGACTGTAGGAACCCAGTTCGGAGCGAATCCAAAGATGGCAAGAAACAAGCTCCTCTGCGATAAATACCCCTATTGTTATCAAGCCCGCAAGATCGGAAAGTGCTTCAAAGTAATTACGGTCAAACCTGTGGAACGCGGAGAAATCATGACGCTCAGCGAGCCCTTCGTACATCGCAATCCATTCAGAAAAATAGTCATCAAGCGAGATTTCACGTGTCTCGGAAAACCGCTGTGCCCTTCGTATATCCCTCCGATGGTGAGCCGAAAACGAAGACTCGTCTATCTCTCCCTCGGATAAATAATGCTTCTTGTAAGGTCGAACGAAATCGAATGCAGAACACTCTTCTTCGCTCTTTCGCTCCAGCGCGTCAGACACCAACGTGAGCGAGACTGTGCCAAGTGCGCGAAGCGGTTCGAACGACTTCTCAACTCCTCCCTCTGTATTAAATGGGGTGCAAGGGTAGGGGCCCATCGCGTCTATATATCCTGTACCCTTAATTGGACGAAGCAACACATGAGTACCCAGATCCGGCAAATCCACCACTTCGGACTTGTCGCCAGCCAATGCTTCGACATACTTACGAGATGCGTATGGGTGAATCATGGACAAACCTCTAGAACGCATTGCACGACCCTCTCCATGTCCTTCGTTGTATACCGTTGATCGCAAGGAAGCGTCATGATTCTGTTTGACAAGTCGTGCGCTTCAGAGAACGCGCTCTTCGGAGAAGGCAGATCGCGCCAATGGCGTGGCGCGAAAATATCTCTTGAGCTAAGATGCTCCCAAAGATGGTCTGCCGCTTCCGTCAATATCGGAAAACCTAGAGGTACCCAGTCGCCCTCCCAATCGGCCCAAAACGCCAGATTTCGCAAGCGCTCCAACAGATACTGGTAGTTGCGTTTTCGTGCGCGCGATACCGTTCGCGCATCGAT
>JAYGCN010000091.1:0-2381 GCA_046583315.1 Candidatus Hydrogenedentota bacterium | reverse complement strand
ATTGATCCACGACTACATCAGGACCGAAAATGACGGCGAACGACTGCGCATTTCCGTCTGCCAAATTACTTGGGAAGGTTCGCACACACCCATTTCAACTTGGAAAGAAGTCAAAACGCTAGACGTGAATGCCTCCCAAGAAAAAATAGACGAAACAATCAAATCCATACTCAATAGCAAACGATACTTCCGCGTCTGCGACGATTGTTTCGAGCGAAATCCGGTCGGCCATATGTGGCAGGACGATGTCTGCCATAGCTGCGCCACAAAAAACCATGGAGTTATATTTTGAACTTGATCACGCAAAGGACGACTACATGTACGACGTGATCGGTGATGTCCACGGCCACGCGGACGAACTCGTCGAACTTCTCGGAAAACTTGGCTACCGTGATGGTCAAGGGTTCTATTCCCATCCCAATAGGACGGCGGTTTTTGTCGGAGACTTTATCGACCGGGGACCACAGATACTTGAAGTCCTAAGACTTGCCCGCGCCATGATCGACAACGATGCGGCATTGGCGGTCATGGGAAATCACGAATTTAACGCAATCGCGTACCACACCGTTAACCCGCAACGACCCGGTTGCTTTTTTCGCGATCATAGTGACAAGAATAACCATCAACATGCGGAAACATTGCGGCAAGTACCCACTCCCGAATTGAGCGAATTTGTCGAGTGGTTCAAGTCGCTTCCCGTGGCACTCGATCTGGACGGACTCCAAGTTGTTCACGCAAGTTGGGACCGTGACGCCATCGAAACGATTGAGCGTTCAATTAAGACCTTGGGGCCATTTACATCGGAGTTTCTAACGGAAGTGACGGCGAGTGAACCGGCAAACCCCTTGTTCCAAGCAGTTGAAGAAGTCTTGAAGGGCAAGGAAGTTCAACTCCCGGACGGGCTGTTTTTCCGCGACAAAGACGGTCACCCAAGGCATCACATGCGAGTGAGATGGTTCGAGTCGCCCAAGGGACAGTCCTTTCGTGGGTACACAATGCCACGCAACGACGATTTGCCCGATGATCCGATCCCTTTGGATATGATCTCGTCAGACGGATACGGGGCCACTGAACCGCCAGTGTTCTTTGGTCATTACTGGTTGAATGACAACGAACCAAAGACAATGGCTCCAAACGTCGCTTGTGTTGATTACAGTGTCGCTAAGAACGGCTTGTTGTGCGCCTACCGTTGGAACGCCGATGACGCGGGGTTGAAAAATGAAAATTTCGTAACTGTAAAATCCAAATCCTAATCATGTGATACCCCAAACAAAAATCGCATCGCCGCCTAGTCACTGATAGCAGGTGGGAATTGACACCAGATGAAGCCGCCGAAATCGAACGCGGCCATCGCGAAATGAACCCGTTGGAAGTTGCTAACGCTGGAAAGACGTCGTTGAACGCATACAATGACGGTAACGGATTGCAACAAGACTCGTGATGTGAGCAGTTCGATTTGAGCTTCGAGCCGGAGTATCGAGAGTAAACGGAAATGGACGAACTAACGCAGGAGCGACGTTTTACGGGAAGCCTTCCATACGGGCTGAGATCCAGGCCGGGGGGGCATTCCTGGGAGACTGTCAAAGACTTCAACGAGATTTCACTCATCGACACAATTTGTCATCGTTGGCGGCAGGGCGACGGGTTGCGGGCAATTGTTCGATGGCTTGATGGCATCGGGCTTCGCACGCGAAAGGGAACTACGTGGCATCCTACGCAGATCAAGAGGATTCTGAGTCGGAGTGGCCTTCTGTAGTCTTTCGACCAAGGATTGATCGAATCCGAGTAACCTTGGGAAACCACTTGGAACGACGCGCGACTTCGTGCCGTCCCATCTTCGTGGTAAATCCACTTCTCCGCGGGGAGTTCGATCTTGCTGCGACGATAGTGCGTGGCAGGTGATACCTGTGACACTCGAATCAACAGGAAGGCCGAAGAAGCCAAGCGTTCGCGTGAGAGCGTTCAGGGCGAATACGCTGCCGTTTCCCCGTTGATCCAAGGGAAAGGAGTCGTGTGGGCGTTTGTCCGTCCGGGTGAAGGGCGAGGGGATGAGGAGGGGGGATAGTCGCAAGGTTCTTCCGGTCGAGCAAAAACCGTAGTTACGGAATTTGCGCCCCGTGATCCAAAACGATACCGCTTTTCATTGCGTTTTTATGCGTCAGTTTGCAACGTGAAAAGCCGACGTTACAATGAGTCTCAATAATGAAAAAACGGGTTGAAAGCCTGTTTCTTTTCTTATTTTCAGGTTCTAGTGCCCGCAAGGGCGTGGAGGTTCAAGTCCTCTCATCCGCACTCGGTTTTTGCGTGTTGTTATGATTTTGTCGTCTCGCTCGCGGGTTTCGAATCGAGGTTTTGGTCACCTGACATGATGATCATTGTCA
>JAYGCN010000067.1:0-69659 GCA_046583315.1 Candidatus Hydrogenedentota bacterium | reverse complement strand
TCGAGTTCGATAGCCTCTTCGAGTCGGAATATGGCAGACGAAGTCTCACCCTCCGACAATAAGTAGGCAGCCAGTTGATTGAGCGGTCGTACATTATTCGACTCAGACTGGACCGCGATTTCGAGCCATTCGATTGCGCCCTCAGCATCCCCGCTATCGAAGAGGGACTGCGAGAACATCATCGCGGCGTTCATGAGATTCTGTCTGATGATCGGTGTGTTCGGTTCTAGTTCATACGCGCGCAGAAACAACGTCGCCGCCTCTTCCCATTGTTTCTTCTCGTAGAGATCCGATCCGCGCGAATTTAGTTGCGTGGCAGTGCTCGCCGAAGAGACCGTAGGGGACCCCGTCCAAGCCTGGATCAGTAGCGCAAAGACAACAAGGGCGCACAGTTTAACAAGTTTCGAAGCCATTACGCCTCCGGAAACGCAGCGATCACTTCGATTTCAACCTGAATATCGCCCGGTAGGCGCGCGGCTTCAACACAGCTGCGTGCCGGAGGGTTTTCAGGGAAGTATTCCTTATAAACAGCGTTAAACGCCTTAAACTTATCCATATCGTCCAGAAAGACCAGTGTCTTGACTACATCAGACAAGGTCAGATTCGCCGCTTCCAGCACGGCCTTGATGTTCGCGAAGGTCTGGTGGGTCTCTTCTTCCAGCGTGCCTTTAACGATGCCATCCGTAGTAAACGATCCTTGGCCCGAAAGATAAAGGAGGTTTCCCGTTCGAACCGCGTGGGAATAGGGACCCAGTGCTGCGGGGGCCGCCTCAGCGGTAATACATTGTTTATTCATGCTCAAATACTCCTGACATAACAACTAATTGAGAGACTACCAAAATAACATACTTGGAGTGAACATACAAACCATGAGTGTGGAATGTGCATTAACGCCAATTTTCCTTTAGTCCTGAAGGGCTGAAGCGGCTTCCGTTTTGCCGCATTCAATCGCGAGGGCGTGAGGGGTTTTAGCTTCGAATAGCAGTGTTTTATCGGCGTTGTGATGGAGCAACAGGTGGATAATCGGGATGTGGCCTTTTGATGCGGCATAGTGCAGGGCGGTTTTCCCGTGGACATTCTGCGCGTTCACTTGAGCACCTCTTTCAAGAAGTATTTTGACCAGCCGCATGTTGCCTCCACCGGCCGCCATGTGCAACAACGTCCAGCCGTGCGTGCTGGTAGTCGTATGGACGATCTCGGGTTTCGCTTTGAGCAATCGGGCGACTTGTTGTGTGTCCCCGGCGATTACAGCATGCACGATTCCAAGGCTCGCATCCTCATAGAAACAACTTTGGCAACGGTCACTGGCAATATCCGTGGATTCACCGCAACGCGCACAGATGCGTTTATCCTCCCCCAAAGCGAGGTTCGGCAAGGTCTCATTGATCGATGGAGGAATATTGGCGGGTGGTGATTCAGGAGGATCTTCCTGAGTCGATGAGTTCGTCAGAGCTGGAATCACCGGTTGATCATCAGGGGTGTCGCCGAAGGCAGGAATTTCCCACGCGGTACTATCGTCCTCCCCTTTTTCGTCCTCCTCTTTCTCGTCAGAGTCGGCTGCTGCCGGAATCGGTGGCTCTTCAGCATCCTCCGGCACATTCAATCTGAACGCCGGGTCTACCGCTGCAATACCGCTATTATTCTCAGCCGAGGGGGATTCCAGTTTCGTATCCGCATCCTGCTGAATCGAAGTATCGTCCACAAAAGGTGTGTCAAACAATCCGTCGTCAAAATCCGAGGAGGCCTCCGGCTGCGCATCTGTTTCGTCCTCCGCTGCGCCCATCTGAATGTCGATAGGGCTTTTCTCTATCGCGGTGCCATCACCGTGATCCTTGTCAATATCGAACAAGTCCTCGTCGATGTCGGTGTCTTCGTTCGATTCGGAGTCTCCGGAGGCTTTATCCTGAACAGGTTCTAGTGCATCGGGTGTATCGGGAGATCCCGCGATGGCGCTGAGTGGCGGGAGCGCAGAAATCGGCCCGTCATCGTCATCTTCTTCCGATTCAATACCCTCATCCATTGGCGTGTCAAATGGTTCTGGGGTGGTCTCGTCCTCTGGAACTGTATCTTCTTCAACATCACCCTGCGGCGCAACCTCGTCGGGCGCTTCGTCAAGATCCTCTGGCGCCGCGTCGTCCTGTACCGGAGATAGCGTGGAAGGTTCATCCGTTGCTATTGTTTCCACGGTAGCCGATTCGTTTTCCTCCCGGCTATCAATCAGCATATCGACCTTTGTGTAGCGGGTCGAGAGATCAAGCAATTCATCGGGATCGGACGCGGCATGATACAGTTCTAACAGTCGCGCCCCCTCAGCCCTTAGCTCGTCAAGACTGAGGGCATCTATGTCGATATCATTTGGAGATGTCGAATCGTCTTCTGACACTGGATTATCCTTTACTACGTACTTCCGTTTCTGAAACGAACCTATTTCAATGCATCGGCTCGAAACGACCCACGCATTCTATGATACCCGTATTTTTAATTGTACGGCAACTTCCACCCCATATTTCACTTATGTACGCCATAACCAGCCTACAATATTAGCTGTTTTGTCCGTGAATGTGCCGAATGCTATACTTTCGTCCAAGGAATGGTCGGTCTATGGTTAATTCCTTGATTATCAACAGGTTGCGGGGGATCGGTGCACATTTCAGGCCCAGCCATAACAGCAGGATTACTCGTGTTGGCGTTCTCCGGTACCCAGGCGCTCGCCGATGAACCTTTGCCAACTTCTGCGGACACCAGCAGGATGAAAATCGTACGCACCCGGGTATTGCCCCCAAAGCAATCTCCGCAGTATGGCGACCAAGATTCTCAATCGGTCATAGACGACGTGCAATCGACGCCTTCCAAGTATTCTCTTCGTCCTGTGCGCGTGCGACTGGGCAATTTTTCTCCCTATCCGCCAATACTCGGTGATAAAGAGCCGGTATCGATTGATGAAGCCATGCAGGAGAGCACGATGTTCCTGCCCACTGAGAATACTCTACTTGGTATCGACACAACTCAACCCATGAAAGACCGAGTGTTTGGGCACCTCAAAGGCAATTTCAATTCCGGGCCGATAGAATTCAGCAAAGGCGTAGCATTCAAAATCGACGATGCACAATTTCGAGCGGAAACCCTTTTCTGGGACGAAGCAGCAGGAATTAGTTTGATCGAAGACGGGGTAGAGGTCGAAAAAAACGGGGCTCTCTTTACGGCGGATTCAATACGTCTTCAGCAATTCGAATCCGATCCTGCGGCACCTACACAGGCTATCGTCCATCCTTTGTTGCCTTATGGTCATGTTGAAAAGACAGGCGTGTCATTGGGACAGGGCACCTTCGAAGCCCATAACATCACACTCGATGAAGAGCGTCGTTCGTTTTCCGCCGATCGCATATACTACAATTCGGTGACCCAAACGGGCGAATTGCATAAGGCCCACGGGCATGTAGAACATTTTTATTTCAGTGCCGAAACGATCCGAATATTGGGACTGGACAAGGCCGATGCCGATGACCTGTGGATCACAACGTGTGATCTTGACGATCCTCACTACCGGATCCGCATATCCCAGGCAATTATCGAGGACGGGCGAATCGTTGGTGGAAAAAACGCGCGACTTCAACTTGGTAATACCGACACACCGTTTTTCATTCCCAGGCTGTCCGGCGCGAGCACACGCGGAACCGGCGTAACCCATATTGATTTCGAAAGTGGGAGTGGCGCTGAAATCGGATCGTACATTAACCTCGGACAATGGTATTCGGCGACACCCAATATCGATCTGGCGTTACGCACCTATCCGACCACTGACGAGGGTTTTGGCGGGGGAATCGACGGCGAATACGATTTCATGGATAATCCGGCATCACCGTTTTTTCGCTCGCGGGGGAGTTTTCAGACCCTCTACACCACCAAAGACCGTGGTTACAATCAGTGGTATCATCGGCAGGGATTGGGGCCTCGGACCGAATTACGAGGTCAATGGGAACAATGGTATGACCAAGATTTCGTGAAAGACTTTTATAACGACGAGTACGAAGACCGTACGGGTCCGAGAACCTTTGCCAACATAACCCACATCCGCCCTGGTTCAATCTGGACCGGCACGGTTTCCAAATCGACCCATGATTTTACGGATGAAACGGAGAAGCTACCCGAGGGGAGCTATCATTTACTTGAACGCGCATTGGGCAATCACTTTTATCTGACCATGGATTCGGTTGTCGGCTCCTACAATCGTGCGCGGAACGGACCGCATGCACAGCGCGCCGCACAGAGTGCCCGGCTCAGCTATGACCTCAATGTGAATCAGGGATTTAACATTGTGCCCTTTGTCGAGGGCGGTGCGACCTACTATTCCGATACCCTGGCGCAGAACGACGCGGACACGCGCTGGATCGGCGTTGCCGGCACTACGGTACAGACGCGTTTCAGTCGACCGTATCGAGGCTTCGGTAAATTCTCCGCCTTCAAGCACATCCTGGTACCCTCGGTAACATACATGCATCAGGACAGTTCAGGAATGGATGAGAGCGACGTTCCACACTTCGACGCGATCGATGACCAGCCGACTCGTGAGCGAATCGAAAGCAAAATCGAGAATATCATTCTGGGTCGGAACGCGATTGATGATCAGACGTGGCGTGTCGCGCGGTTGGCGTTTTATCAAGGCTATGATCTATCCAACAACGCTCAAGAAGCGACCGATTACGAAGTTGATCTGGAAATTCGCCCGCGTCCGTGGTGGGGACTGCGAGCGGTAGGTGAATCCCACGAACTGGATCAAGTTGTCGGCATACCGGGAAAAGATCTGACCAGTCTGCTTAGTTATCTTTTCTACGACGACGGAAAATTTGAAAACAGCAAGAACGCGCAACTCGGATACACCGTGACCCGCGTTGACGGTGAGCGGATCAATCGTGAAATTCTCTACGGTGCAGGTTACAAATTCTCGCCGCAATGGTCCGTCTCCGTGGCCCACCGCTACGATCTGGATCGCAAGGAACTCTCCCGACAGACCTATGAGGTGCGGCGACGTCTCCACAAGTGGAATGTGGGGGTACGCGTACGGGATCGAGAGATAGGCACCGATTATAGCATCGTATTCGGCCTTATCGACATTGCCGGTGCCGAAATACGGTCGTAACTGCAAACCCGGACTCGACCGCGCCTCCTTCATGTTCTATAATGGAACCCAACTAAAAAGGGAGAAATTCTGTTGTGAAGGAAATCATCCGAAAAGCCCTGCCCGAGTTGGTGGCACTCCGGCACGAGTTGCATCAACATCCCGAGATTCGGTTCGAAGAGCAGTGGACCTCCGATCGCATCGCACAATTTCTCGAAGCCGAAGGAATTGAGCACACACGAGGCCACGCGCGTGGTACGGGCATCATCGCCACCATCAAGGGCGAAGGCTCGAAGACGGTGGCGTTACGCAGTGACATGGATGCGCTCGAAATTGAGGAAGACACGGGCGTCGAGTACCGTTCCACGATCCCCAAACGCATGCACGCCTGCGGACACGATGGCCACATGGCCTGTCTTTGCGGCACGGCCCGTGTATTGAATCAACTTCGAGGGGAGTTGGGCGGTACGGTCAAGCTCATATTTCAGCCCGCCGAAGAACAGGCTGCGGGGGGGAGACTCATCGTCGAAGAAGGTATTCTGGATGATGTAGACAGCGTGTTCGCGCTTCATTGTTGGCCTTCGCTTCCAGTCGGGCAGGTAGGCATCAAGAGCGGTCCCGCCATGGCCAGCGCAGACTTTTTCAACATCACCGTCACGGGTGAAGGATGCCACGCAGCCGATCCGGCCTCGGGGGTTGATCCCGTATTGGTCGCCGCGCACATTCTAAGCGCACTCCAGTCGGTCGTTAGTCGCGAGACCAATCCCTGGGACCCGGCCGTGTTGTCGGTTGCGCGTATTGAGGCGGGGCACGCGTCCAATGTGATTCCGGAGACCGCCATTATGGAAGGCACCTTCCGCGCTCTCAGCGATGAGGTCCGCAAACATATATTCGAGGCCATCCCGCGTATCGCGGAGCATACCGCCCGAGCCCATCGCGCCGTGGCGCATGTGAGATTTGATGGAGAACCCTACCCCTTCCTGAATAACGACCCCGCCATGAGTGCCTTCGCTAAGGATACGGTGCGCGAGGTTTTTGGCGATGACCGTTTATACGAACCCCGCTTTGCGACGATGGCATCAGAAGACTTTGCGTTCTACCTGCAGCAAAAACCGGGCGCGTTCCTGTTCCTGGGAAGCAACCCCGATCCAAATACACGGCACGCGGGACTGCACAGTCCTCACTTCAATTTCTGTGACGAAGCACTGCCCATTGGCATCGAATTGATGAGTTCCCTGGCGATGCGTTCGTTGGCGAAAACCTGATCACTTCGCCTGCTTTTCTTCCTCGACGAGATCTTCGAGTTCGGCCTGCTCCAATTCGTCCACCGATTCTTTGCGCAGAAGCTTGACCAGTGGAGAGAGCAACCCGTTCAGCGTAAGCGTTTCATTGATGACGCCTCGCAGAAAAATCGATGCGATCTGCGACGGGTTGACCGGATTGTCACCATTGAGATCGTTTAGTTCCACCGTCATCAGATTCATGTCCATCTTCGCCTTCGGAATCAAATTCGTACTGAATTGAACATTGGCATCCTTGCAACGGATGTTCTTGACAACAAACTTGATGGGTGTCGGGTCAACCTCCGAAAAATCTTCCAGTTGTTTCGCCAGAGTGCCGATATTGGTGCCCTGCATCACCTCGTAGCGGAAATGCACTTCGGTTTCCAGGAAAGTTAGCTGCTCAATCACGGGCATGGAAGTCATTAATGAGAAGGGATCGACACGCACGATTACGCGTTTGCTCGTTATGGCGTCGCCTTCTTTGAAGCCTATCGGATTTTTTAGGCTGACGTTATGCAGAATGAGTGATTTTTTGGTGGGCGCGACGGTGATGGACTCCACCTCGGCCGTGGCGGCGAAAGAATCAGTCAGAATTTCGGACAACGAGCGCGAAGCGAATTTCTCGGCCTGTGTATAAACGACCAATCCGCCGATGCCCAAGGTAATCAAAGCTAAGCCCAAGGCCGTAAAGCCAAATTTTATTGCTGCAAGCATTTTCAGAATCGTTTCCTAATCCTGCGGAAGATGGGTCAATGCACGTAATTTCGTATACATCTCGGAGAAACGCACCTTTAGAACCTGATACGTCTCTGTCTCGTTGGGGCGCCATCGAATCACGTCCGCCATATCCTTTGGCCGGGTGTCCACCACAGGTTCCGACGGAATCGACTCCTGCGCTATCCAGTTGAACGAATAGCTGCTTCCGAATCCTTCAATCATGAGGCGGACCGATCCGCTGCCTGAAGGAAAGGTGTGCTCACCGGTAATGATGTCGACCATCGGAAAAATAATCAAATTCGTGCGATTGAATTGTTTCAACGCTCCGATCTGTTCTTCGTCGGCAGGGCTAAGCACCAATTGTTGAATGGGGAAGATGTTCTGACCTTCGCTGGTTTGAAGGAACACATCCAGATTGCGCAGACTCGACACGTCATACGCAACGCTCGCATCGGGAAACAGCGTCTCCACATGGCATTCGAGGATCAGGAAATTATCTGAAATGATCCCTGCATCGGCAATCATCTCCTCCGGCACAGGCTCAACACCTGATTCTTGCTCATACGCCAGTTTAACCTCGGAGATATTCTTGTCCACCCAGATGGCGTGCGTCGTTGGAGCCAAAAGATTGTTGTAGCGACCTTCATCGAAATGCACACGTGCCACGAAATTCGCGGGAATAAATGGAGCGTGAACGATGGGGGTAGGTGGCATCTCAATTATCCCGGACGGCATATCGCTCTTTTGTGATGTCTTGCAGCTCGTAAGCATCGATAGAGCGAAGACGAGTGACAACAGGCGATACGCGACTGTGTGGTTATGCTTCATAGTGCCCCCTGAGGTTTAAGCGCGAAACCCATCATACCATGTATTCTCTGCGGCCCCAACAGGCTGCCGATGTGGATCCGTACAAAAATGTGCACGGCTGAGTAGAGCTCGCGTACTTGGACAAAATTGTAAGAGGATTCTACTCAAAGTGGTTAAGGATCTTCAAATATACTATATATTGCGTATTTTACAATAATTGGCATGCGGTTTGCTTATAGTTGTCAATAATTAACTAAACCGTAGCTGAAACGAGGCAGCCAACATGTGGAATTCAAAGAAGACGCCAAAAAGAACCATCACGCACTCGCGAGTGAAAATGTGGTACCTGACCACATTGTGCAAACAGAAAGTTTCCGCCATCTACTATTTGCCTACGATTAGCTTCGTTGGCATGATGTTCTACACGCGTACCTGGGTACTGATTAGCGGGTAACCCCCGACCCCACCGTTACCACAGGTCGCATTATCCAATCGCTATCGAAAGATGGCATACCCTTGGGGTTGATTGGAGGGCCGCACCGGGCTGCCACTGGGTGCGGTCTTTTTTTTGCTTTTCCGTGCGTGTCGATCTAGCATGATGCCATGCATCTTATTGAACGAAACGATCAGGTAGAACGCATTTTCCTGCCATGGCGACTTCCACTGGGTAGCGCCTATGAAGCCTACAAGGGCCACGTCTGTCGTGTGCTCAATTTCACCTGCGCACTCCTTGATCAACAGGACGACGATTTAAACAGCTACGGCAAACCTCAGGAGATTGAGGATCGCATTGCGGTAGCCGCCTGTTTTCATGATGTTGGTATCTGGCTAAACAAGACAATGCATTATCTTGACCCGTCGAGAGCGCACGCCGCGCAGTGGCTGGATGAACGAGGGCTCAACGATTGGGCACCCGAAGTGGATCGGATGATTGAGTACCATCACAAGTTATCGGTGTACACGAGCGATCACGCCAGCCTGGTGGAAGCGTTTCGCCGCGCCGATCTCGTCGATGTGACACTCGGTATGCAAGCGAGCGGACTGCCAAAACCGTTTGTATCGAGCGTCAAGAAAGCATTTCCGGACCACGGAGTTCACTGGGCGCTTGCAAAGGGTCTCAGTGGATACATGGTCACCCATCCGTGGAATCCGTTGCCCATGATGCGTAAATAGGTGATTCCTAGAACGCGCAAAACCCGCCATCGATCAGAATCGAGTCGCCCGTGTGATACGAACTCGCGTTCGAGGCCAGATACACGGCCAGACCGCTGAAGTCTTCCGGTTGACCCCACCGACGCAACGGCACACGCGTGATTACTTTTTTCTGGAACACTTCGTTATGGACATGTTTCTCCGTCATCGGCGTTTCGATCCAGCCCGGGATAATCGAATTCGCGCGGATGCCGTGGCGGGCGTATTCTACGGCTATCCCCCGAATCATCGAGTTCACCCCGGCTTTAATGGAACTGTAGTGCTCGTTACGCGGTGCACCAAAAATTGCAGACGCGCTACTCGTCACCACAAGCGAGCCGCCTTCACCGCGGTCGACCATGTGATTGATGGCTTCCTGGAACACGTAGAATACACCGTCCATGTTTACGCGAAACACGTCGTGCCATTCTTCCGGGGTCATTTTGGCGAAGGATGTGCCCTTGCCGCTGATGCCCGCGTTCGCGAAACACGAGTCGACCTTGCCGAACTGCTCAACGGTGGCGGCGAAATTTTTGACAACCTGATCTTTGTCGCCGACATCGCACTGAAACGCACCAACTTTGGTTCCGTGTGTTGACAACTGTTCGACGGCGTTCGCATTCTTCGTTTCGTTCGTGCCCCAGATGCACACGTCGGCACCCGATTGCGCGAGGCCCTCGGCAAATCCCAGACCGATCCCCGAGTTTCCGCCGGTGATCAGCGCAACTTTTCCTGATAAATCAAATGGTGCAAATGCCACAGTGTTTCTCCCGTGTTGTAATTATGAATCCTCGTTCGTGCGTTCCACTCTACCAATTTAGGTCGTGCCCCGCAACCGCTCGGCCAATCGCGTATTGCGGCGGCTTACATCGGTATTGCTCAGTGCCCGGCGAAGTGCTTTGGTGTCGCCCACAATCACGACCAGCGATTTTCCTCGCGTGATGGCCGTGTAGAAGATGTTCCGCTGTAGCATCAGATAGTGCTGACTCGCCAGGGGTATAACCAGCGCGGGATACTCGCTCCCCTGTGATTTGTGCACCGTGATCGCGTAGGCCAGGTTGAGATCGTCCATGTCGTCAAAGGTGTATAGTGCCGTTCGGTCCTCGAACTCCACGTGAAGTTCCTTTACTTCCTCAGACACAACGGTAATTCGACCGACATCGCCGTTGTACACGTCGAGTTCGTAGTTGTTACGGGTTTGAATAACCTTGTCGCCGACGCGGAAGCCCTTGCGCGGGATCGGGTGTCCATCCGGATTGAGTGCCTCCTGCAAATAGGTATTCAGATTCGCAACACCCGCCTCACCGCGATGCATCGGAGATAGCACCTGGATATCTTTCCACGGGTCAAAGCGGAATTTTTTGGGAATGCGATTTGCCACGAGTTCGATCACCGTATCACGAACCGCCTCCGGCTCGTTGCGTTCCACGAAAAAGAAATCGGTCGTGTTCCATTCAGGCATGTCGCCGGTATTGATGCGATGCGCGTTCGAAATAATTCCGCTCTCTGCTGCTTGACGGAACACAGTTTTCAGACGCACGGTCGGAACCACCGTCGACGCGATGATGTCCATAAGCACATTGCCGGGTCCAACGGAGGGCAACTGGTCGACATCGCCCACGAGCAAGAGCCGCGCCTCATCCGGAATGGCCTTGAGCACACTCGCCATCAGATGGATATCCACCATCGACATTTCATCGATGACGATTACGTCGGCATCGAGTGGGTTGAACTGATTTCGGTTGAAATCGTGTATCTTGGGGTTGAATTCCAGGAGACGATGGATGGTTTTCGCTTCGTGGCCAGTCGTGACTTCCATGCGTTTTGCGGCGCGACCCGTGGGTGCTGCCAAGAGTAGTGAAAAATTCTTCCGTTGATACACCGCGAGGATGCTATTGATGAGTGTCGTCTTTCCCGTGCCCGGTCCGCCCGTAATCACCATAACCGGCGCGTCCACAGCGGTGCGCAGCGCCTCTTTTTGTTCGTCCGACAACGCGATATTCTGCTTTTTCTCCACCCATTTCAGTGCTATATCTACCCTATCGGTTACTGTTTCCTTGGGGCCCTCAAAGATGCGCTTCAAATGGTGGGCGCAATCCGATTCTTCGTCGTACAAGTCGTGCAGAAAAATTCGGTCCTCCTCAGATTGGAGTTCGCGGTCATGCACCATCGCGTCGAGTCGTTGGAGCACCAATTCCTCGGAAACACTCAACAGTTTTTCCGCATCCGACACCAATTCGGCCCGATACCCGAAAGTGTGGCCCTCGCTGACCATCTGCCTGAGACAAAAATTGATGCCTGCCGCGATGCGCGTGGGGGAGTTTGTCGCGAGGCCCAGATTCGTAGCAACCTTGTCGGCTCCGGCGAACCCGATTCCTGAAATGTCATCGATCAGGCGATAGGGATTGTCACGCAGCACCGTCACGGCACCGTCCCCATATTTTTTGTAAATTTTCACGGCCTGATTCGTGCCGATGCCGTGGCCCTGCAAGAAGACCATGATCGATTGAATATTTTTCTGATCCGACCACGCTTCCCGGATTTGCGAAGCTCGTTTGGGGCCAATACCCTCCACCGTGCGCAGCCGTTCGGGTTGCTCATCGATGACCTTGAGTGTTTCGATGCCGAAGGCTTTGATGAGGCGTTCCGCATACGCCGGACCGATGCCGTGGATCAGGCCCGAACCCAGGTATTTCTCGATACCGATCAGGGAGTTCGGCAGCACGGTCTTGTAGTTCGTGACACGAATCTGTTTTCCGAATTTCTTGTCATCAATCCACTCGCCGATAATCTGAATGGTCTCACCCGGAGACACGGCCATCAGCGAGCCGACAAAGGTGACCAGATCGTGCTGCCCATCGATGCGCAGCCGGGCCACCATGAATCCGTTATCCGGATTTTCATACACGATGCGCTCGACAATGCCCTCGGCCTCTGCCTGACTCGATCCGGGGAACACATCCTGACTTCCTGACTGCCCTTCGTCAGGCATGGGTTTCCTCGTCGACTGAGGATTCTTTTTGTTCGGCGACCCGTTTGATCAATTCGGCGATGGTCGTTCGGTGTACACCATCAGTCGGCCGCAAAAATTCGTCGTACAAGGGCTTGAAGGCTTCATCCTGCAGAAACAGCGAAGGATCCTCGCCCCGTTCATGCAGCGATTGAAGAATATCGCCCGCGGTGATTTTGTCCAGAGGCCGGGCTGGCTGATAACTCACCGGATCGGTTGCGCATTCGGCGATGAATCCCGATTCCTCTAATCGTTCCAGCGTCTCCCGGACCAGACGACTAGGCACATTCCACTCAAGCGCGGCTGCTTCGGGTTGCAGACTCGGCGCGCTCTCCTGAAATCGGCGTCCCAGTTCAATCATCGCACGAAGTCCAAGCGCGGCGCGATACGCAAAACTCGCGTTATCCGCGAATCGTTCCATCGTAAATGTTTTTTCGTTCTGGTACGCGTAGGTGATTTCCGATCCGAAAAGAACGATTGCCCAACTGGAATAAACCCACATGAGCAGCATCGGAAATTGCGCGAACACGGAAAGAACCGCTTGATAACGGGCAAGTCCGATCTGGAAGTTGATGTAGGTCCACGACAGCAATATCCAAAGTGCGCCTGCGATGACGCCGCCGAATAGTGCGTAGCCGTATCGCACGCGGGTATTGGGCACGACGTAATACAGAGACGAAAACACGAGTACAATCAGGAAATATTGTACGAATTGGAGGCCGTAGGAAAGCGGTCCCAGCGCCTCCACGATGCGTTCGCTCGATAATGCGCCGGTCACGCCCAATACACCAGCCATTACGAAGGGAATTAGCAAGGTGATCATCACATAATCGCTAATCATGCGATACCAGGATCGGGTTCGTCGTACGCCCCAGATACTGTTGAACGATTTTTCGATGTTCCGCATCAATCCGAACACCGTCGTGAATACCAGGAGGAGGGTGGACAACCCGAAGGCGGCGGTATTTTTGGCGGCTTCATCGGCCAGTGCCGCCATGTCATTTGCCAGATCGACCAGCCACACGACCGGGTCTTCCATGTCCTCATTCTGACTGCCAACACCCTGGAATATGGATTGAACAAATTGTTGCTGAAGCTGCTGATCCTTGTCCTCCGGCTCGACCGCAGATTCATCCTCCGGCGTATCGGGGTCATCCTGTACCTCAATGTCAGGCACCGGCTCTTCGACTGGCGGGACTTTTTCCGGAACAAGCTCGACAGGCACCTCGTCGATTGGTGTTGGTTCCGAACTTAAGCCCGGCACTTTCTCCGCCGAGACGACAATAAAATCTTCCAGCTTGTCCTGCATGTTTGTGTAAAGGCTTTCGCCAAGATTGAAGGTCTGAATGATGTAGAAGGTGACCGCCAGCAGGGGAACGACAGACAACAATGTCGCAAAGGTCAACGCGGACGCCCGCAGCATCATGTTTCCGTCCACCAGTTTCGACAAGAGCAGGAATACGACGCGGATCTGTTTGATGAACAAGCCCGACGGCAATTCTTCCCCGGGTCTGCCGATGCGCCACACATCGCGCATGACGAACTGACGCCCCCGCCGAAAGGATTCCTTTATGTCGTGAATGAATTTTCCCATGAGAGTATGCTACTGATTCGACCCGCCGCCTACAACTTTGGTGCCACGGCACCTGCTCCGATGATCACGGGCGTGTCGGCGGGAACCATGGCATACAGGCGATGGGCATCAGCCGGACGCATACGAATGCAGCCCCGACTGGCGGGTTGGCCCACCGACGAAGCAACGCTGGTGGGATGAATACCGATCGGCGTGGGAATGTCATTATCGCTCAATCCCATCCAGCGGTCACCCAGTGGATTGGCATCCGAACCTGCTGGCACGGGATTCCCATTGTTGTACCAGGTGGGATCGATCAGCTTCGTGCCCAGTGAAAAAACGCCGTGGGGCGTAGAGTCCGCATAACCCAGCCCGACAGGAAACTGCCAGACTTTATCACCATTGCGCACCACGTGCATCACAAAATTGGTCGTGTCCACGTAGAGAACCACTGGTGCGTCGATGAACCTGGACGCAAGCGTTGCACTGAGCGGAATCCAATTCTGCATCATGGATGGTGACGCGGTGAAGTCGAGTTCTTGCAGTTGTACCGCGTGCGACACGCTCCGAAAATCCCTTGGACGCGTCGGGAAAGCGCCCGATGGCGATATTTGGCCGGGTTCCGAATGCAAGGCCGTCACATCCCGGGAATAGCCAGGCGAAATCGGTAACTCCGAATCGTCTATCGGTTTGTCGTCGGCGGATTTCAGGCCCTCATCCGAAGATTGAATGTCGTCCTTGCGAAGAGCGCCGTTCTGGATCCGTGTTGGCTTGAGTAAAAGCAGCTCGGCGCGCTTCACAAGTGGCTGCGCGTCTGCGGGAGTATTTCCGGTCGGCGATGCCGCGCTCTCAGCAATTGGAATCGATGATTCTGCATAATCAGAAGGCGATCGCGTGTAATGCCCAGCGCCTGCACCGCTCGCCGTGCGATACACGCGCGTATCCTCTTGATTCAGCGTGAAAATTCCAAGGCAAACCAGTGTCGCAATCGCAAGAAGCGTCGCGCGCGCCATCTTCAACGAATCTTCGGTCTCAATACGATTCGCGGTGGGTTTTCGCCTGTCTCCGTCGACTATTTTCTTTTCTGACGGATATAGTTTTAGATTCGGGCGTGCCAATTCACTCGATCTCTGCGACGACCGCGAAACAGTCGGCGTGGGCTTGGGTGGTCGCGGGCGTTGAACCGTCAGTCCCACACGATAGCCGCCTCGATGATGGTTGCGAAGATTTTGAATACACCCGTGGATCACATTGCTGCGGCCCAATGAGACGGGAGAACCGCTAAATACCTCAAGTTCGATCGGCGTTCCAACCGCGAAAGGTGTTTGGGTGTATACGGCCACTCCGGTCTCGCTCGCATCAAGCAACATACCAATCGATAAGTCGCTCCACCCGGATGCCTCTGATAGGTACACGGGTTCGTCGGCAAGACGGCGAACATCGCGCCGACGGTCGTGCGCTTCTTGGGATAGTTTTGCAGTAGCCATGGAGCCAAATCCCCCCACCGAACATAGAAGGAGTATAACACGGCGAACACGGTGTCGCTGGAGAGTTGGCAAAATTGGTGGTAGTATGAATCTGTCGTATCGATTTCTGGTTGGGAGGGGAAGAATGCTTAAACGCATTTCAATTCTGGGTGAGGACGAAAAGGCACAAAAGATACTGGATAAAGGGGTGAAAAGCTCCGGCATTCAACTGGTTCCCGTGGAAGACGAGTTGCTGCCGGACCTGACGGACGGTCTGCTACACCACACATCGGTCAAAGATGCCCTGCCCATGGCCGTACAGCTCGCCGAGCAATCTGAATCCATTCTGTATTTACTAGCCGAAGCGATTGGGTGTCGCGAATCCTTCGAACCCACCAGTGCGCAACGCGTCGTGCAGCATGCGACCCGATTTGCCCGGGCGCTGAATCTGGACGATGAGCAGCGAACCGTGCTCGAACGAGGCGCATTGTTGCGCGATATCGGCAAACTCAAAATACCCAATGATATCTTGCTCAAGGATGGCCTGCTCAGCTACGACGAGTGGAAACACATACAAGATCACACGAATATCGAGGCCGATCTGATTCGCGGGATGCACGGACTCTCTCCCATCGAAGACATCGTTCGATGCCACCACGAATGTTACGACGGCGACGGTTATCCGAACAAACTCGAAGGGGACGACATCCCGTACCTTGCCCGTATCGTAAAAATAATTGATGTATACTGCGCCATGACCAGTCCACGTGCCTACCGCTCTGGTCATTCATCAAAAGAAGACGCGCTTGGCCATCTCGAAAACGAGCGTGGTAAACACTTCGACCCGGATTTGGTCACCGTGTTTCTGGACAAAAATGTCGGTGGAGAAATTCCGGAGAGTTGATGCGCATAGCTGTAATTGTATCAAGCGACACAGGATAAAATCGTGGCCCCAGCTCGAAAAAAACCAGACCCAGAACGACAGGCGAAAATACTCGCCAACGCGCGAAAGTATCAGGCGGAACGCGGCCAGGGATACCGTGAGCGGGCGATGGCGATGTTCCCGCATGTGTGCGGGCGTTGCGGGCGGGAGTTCGCCGGGCCCACCCTGCGCGAATTAACCGTGCATCATAAAGATCACGATCACAACAACAATCCTCCCGACGGAAGCAACTGGGAACTGTTGTGCCTGTATTGCCACGATGACGAGCATCAGGATGGCGAAGGCGGGTTTCATGGGGGCAAGACGCGCGAGGCGCATGACGAAGGTTCGTTGGGACATAATCCTTTTGCGGGACTTGGTGACATGGTGGAGCCTGACGAAAAAAAGGAAAAGTAGTACCTACTTCTTCTGAGTCGCGTAATACAGAATTCGCGTATCGTTGTGATACGGCATCCGCTCCTCGACTACAAAATGCGTGGCCAGGCAGTCTTCCAGAAACCCCACTTCGTAGTCGTTGTAGATGTCGTCTTTATTCAGCAGCAACTTTTTGACCATCGCATCGTCCTTCGTGACCATTTCGATCACGAGATCCGTACCCAGGCTGGCCAGCCACGCCACAAATTGATACAGCGGGATGTGCGCGCTGATGACGACATGATGAATTAGCGCGAGACAGATAGTCAGGTCAGGTCGACCGCGCTCCTCGAGTCGTTTGCGCTCCAGACCGCGCCACCCCACGCCCGGCGACGCGTCCGCGATGTTGTTGATGATGGGAATGATATTTTTCGGTGCCTCGCTGCCGTGGCGGAGCTCGTTGTACAATTTCTGCACCGCGAGCGGGTCAATATCCATCGCGACCACCGTCTCGGCATGTTCCGCCAGAATTTTGGAGAAGGTACCCGTATTGCAGCCGATATCCCACGAGAGTTTTCGCGGTTTGGCGACGGAAGCGCGTCGAACAAAATCGATTTTCTTCTCGAAATTCTCGTCGTCATAGCTGTGGGTCTGCGCATAATCCGACCATTCCGTCTTGCCCTTGTTCCACGTCAGTCCCGACACGAGTTTCTTCATCTTCTTGACGTTGACCTTGATGAGCTCTTTCGAGAATCCCGCGTCCGCCACTTCTTTTTTGATGGATCGACTCGAGTCGCTAAAGGCCGAGACGAGCTTCGACTGGAGGTAGACGTTCGTCAGCACGCCCGGTCGAAAGAGATCACGCAGCGACATCATCGCGTTGCAGTCCGCCGGGTCAATACCGTCCACACGTCCACGCAACCAAAATCGATAGGGAATGTCCTTGTAGGCCTGCAACATCAGCGGATACAGAAACATCTCGCAGAATTGGCGATACCCAATCCAGGGGTCGCCAACTTTAAGTTTTTCGAAAGAGGGGATGTCGATGAATACTGGTTGCACGCCGCGGAAAACGGTGTTGTACGGCGTGGCATCTTTGAGTACCATGTCCTCGGCGAGTGCACGTTCCATCAGATCGAGTTGCTGTAACGCCGCATCCTTGAGCATGTCGAAAGGCCACTCGTAGGCGTAGGTTACAAAACTCAGGCGTTCATGTCTAAGATAACCCGACCACGGTGCAGGTAAATCCGAGGTGTCGACGTCTATCGCATCCGTCTCTTCGGTGGGGATTACCGCACCTGATTCAAGGGCCGCCTTAAAGAATTTAGTTTTGGCCAGCAGTTCCCACTCGGCCCAAGCGACCTCGCTCAAGCCACGGTATATGGCATCCTCGCGAACATACACGCGGCCAAGACGATCCCGAAACGAACCGGGTTCGGGTTGAAAAGTTGAGTCGTTCACGCGGTCGCATCCCCCGGCAATCGGCTGTGCTTCACTCAGGTTTCGGGTTGTTCAGGTTCAGCGACATCTTCTTCGGCATCGGCCGGCTTGCGAAGTCCAAGTTTCGCCATAACGGATTGCCCGAACATTTTGATCAAAATGCCCATTCCGGCGATGCCACCGATGAGTATCTGCACGATCACCGAGCCCGACGCACCATCTAAATAGGCATAAGCCGAAATATCCCACGTCAGGACGAGCGCGAAACACATCACGGTCCAGGTCCAAAGTTTCATTATCCCCTCCTTGTCACACGTCTGCCTAGATTGGCCCCTGGCACCGTGACCACGAAATCAATGATTCAGTCTATACATTCCTCATTTTACCCTATGGTTGGCGCAAATGAAAATTTCCGAAAACACCGCGCTAAACACGTCTCTGTTCGGTTTTCACACTTTGCAGGCCAACAGAAGCACGAAACGATCCCTCAGGAACGTTTTTAATCTCCCAAAATGTCGAAAAAATGCTATTCTGGCATTGGGTAGTGCGCAACGAGTGGACAATGCGTAACGTGTCGATTTACCAGGCACATGGGAGGATAGTTTTATGGTAGATAGCGTGTTCGAAATGCCAAACTGGAAGACGCTGGTTGTCGACGATCAACAGGTCATACGGGATGCCGTTCGCTGTTTGGCCACTCAATATATTGGCGAATCCGACGAATGTGGCGATGGGGACGAGGCCGTGGACAAATACGCGCAGGCCTTCGAAAGCGGGAAGCCCTACGATCTCATTCTGCTCGATCTGGAAATGCCGCGAATGGACGGTCCGGAAACGGTCGAGGCGATTCGGAACTACGAAGACCATGCCCATGTAGTCGAGGAAAATCGCGTGCGCGTCGTGCTCGTCACCGGATACCCTGATGAAAATCAGGTGAAAGAATGGTTCACGGACAAACACGATGCCTATATCGTCAAACCCATCACAAAACAGAAATTGATGGATACCGTCACCGAACTCCGCCACTAACGCTCCGCGCGATACCTCTTTCTACCCCTCTTCAGCGTACCTCGCAGTGAGTTGGCATTGTCTTCACGAGTTTTGTACAATAGCCTAGAAATTAACTGTTAATCCCTTAATCAATACTGCGCGAGGCACAAATTATGGATTTTAGCTACTCTACCGCCGAACTCGAGTTCCGCGACAAGGTCAAAGCGTGGATTTCAGACAACGTACCCGGAGACTACGGCACCGACGCCTGGCCGATTCCCGAAGACCCCGACGAGCGCATCGCCGAGGCCAAACGTTGGATGCTCAAGCTCCACGAAGGCGGCTGGTCCGGCATCAACTGGCCCAAAGAATACGGCGGACTCGAAGCGAGTCCCATCGAGATGTTTCTTTTTCAGGATGAGATGAGCAATTACATTACGCCGCCGCCGCTGAACACGATCGGTGTCGGTATGGCCGGACCCACCATCATGGCCCACGGCAGCGACGAACAGAAATCGCGGCACTTGGAAAACATCCTTTCTGGAACCGAAATCTGGTGTCAGGGTTTCTCCGAGCCCAACGCGGGATCTGATTTGGCCAGTCTGAAGACCTCGGCCGTGCTTGATGGCGATGAGTATGTGGTCAACGGTCAGAAAATCTGGACCTCCGGCGCACACCACTCGCAGTATTGCATTCTATTGACGCGTACCGATACTTCCGGCTCCAAACACGCGGGCATGACCTATTTTATTCTCGACATGAGCTCACCGGGAATCGACATCCGACCACTCGTACAGGTGACTGGCGATCCGGAATTTAACGAAGTATTTTTCAACGACGTGCGCATTCCCAAAGAGAATATTCTCGGCGGCGAAGACAACGGTTGGATGGTCGCCATCCACACGCTCATGCATGAGCGCGTGAACATCGCGGCGATTTTGTATGGCCGCATCAAACGTACCTTAGCCGACGTTGTTGAGCTGACCAAGACCATCAAGAAGAACGGCAAGCCGCTCAGCGAAGATCCGGTCATCCGCAAGAAGCTGGCTTACTTCTATACCAACGTCGAAACACAGCGTCTCAACAATCTACGGATGCGTGCCAACGCCACAGCCGGCGGCGATCCTGGTCCCATCGGCTCCATATTCAAGCTCATCTGGGGTAAAGCCAACCAGGATTTGCTCGAAATGGCCATCGACATTCTCGGCCCCTATGCCGAATTGATGACGGAAGCACAAGACGATCCGACCAGTCGCTGGATGTTCCAGTTCCTGCGTTCTCGCGCCAATACCATCGAAGGCGGCACCTCGGAAATCCTCAAAAACATCACCGGCGAACGCGTACTCGGTCTGCCCAAGTAAATGACAACAACTCGACGGCCCCTGCGTCGTCGCTGGAGAATAGAAAATGGATGTGAATTTCAGTGAAGAACAAACGATGCTGCAAGACAGCGTTCGGAAGTTCGTGGAGAACGATGTATCGCTTGAGAAAGTTCGGGAACTTGCCGAAGAACCCAAGGGATTGAGCGATGATTTGTGGAACACCGTAGCCGAACAAGGCTGGCTCGGCATACTTGTGCCTGAAGCACTCGGTGGTCTCGACATGGGTCTCCAGGAATTTGGCGTGGTCGCCTATGAACTCGGTCGCGGCGTTGTACCCGGACCGTTTCTGTCAACCACCCTCGCGACCTTCATGATCGCCAAGGGCGGCACCGACGCGGCCAAAGAAAAATACATTGAGAATCTTGTGGCAGGCGCTACGGTCGGTTCCGTCGCTATCGTCGAACCTGAGCTGGGCATCGACCTCACGAACACCACATGCACAGCAACGCCTTCCAGCGACGGATTCACGCTGAGTGGTCAGAAAGATCTCGTCGTCGATGCCGCAGCCGCAAACGTATTCGTTGTTGCTGCGAAAACCGATAGCGGAACCGGATTTTTCATCGTCGATAAAGATGCCGACGGTGTCACCGTTACTCCGAACAAGGTCTGGGACCTCACCAGCCGCAACGGCACCCTGTCGCTCGACAATGTCCAAGTCAGTGGAGACGCCGTCATCCAGAATCCCGATGACGTCTTCCAAAAAACGCTACGGGTCGCCAACATCGGCATTGCGGCGGACTGCCTGGGTGGTTCAGAGTACATTCACAAACTCACCGTCGGGTACGCCAAAGAACGCAGCCAGTTCGGCACGTTGATAGGCTCATTTCAGTCGGTAAAACACCCGCTGGTGGATCTCTTCGCGCAGATCGAGTCCGCGAAATCAGCCTTCCATTACGGCACCTGGGCCGCCGACGCGGAATCGGAAGATGTTGAGGTGGCTGTAGCCGTGGCGCGCAACACCAATACCGAGTGCTACCGTAACGTGACGCTGACCTGCCTACAATTGCACGGAGGTATCGGTTTCACTTGGGAATACGATCTGCATTTATTCCTGAAACGTGCCAAACACAACCAGTTCCTCTTCGGCAATGCCGATCACTATGACGAACTCATTTGTACCCAGGCCTTGGGTATCTGAGCATCATCCACTATACTGACAACCAGGCTGCACACCCGATAAGGAGAGTCCACCATGCCCGTAGTGAACCGAGTCTATACGCTAGCCGCGCGCCCCAAAGGTTTCCCGAAAGAGTCTGACTTTGCGCTGACCGAGCAAGCCATGCCCGAACCCGGCGACGGCGAGTTCCAGATTCACACGACATACTTGTCGGTTGACCCGTACATGCGCGGACGCATGAACGACGTCAAGTCCTACGCGCAACCCTTTCAGATCGGTGAGGCTATCTACGGTGGCTCTATAGGTGTCGTGACCAAGAGTAATCATCCCGACTTTTCTGAAGGCGATAGTGTCGCTGGTGGATGGGGTTGGATGGACTATTCCGTGAGCGATGGAACCGGCATCAACAAGCTGAATCCCGAATTGGCTCCCGTTACGACCGCGTTGGGCATCCTCGGCATGCCGGGCATGACCGCGTACTTCGGATTCCTCGATATCTGTGAACCTACCGAAGGTGATCAGGTATTCGTATCGGGCGCGGCTGGTGCCGTTGGAGAAATCGTCGGACAAATTGCGAAGATTAAAGGCTGCACCGTTATTGGTAGCGCTGGCGATGATGAAAAAGTGGCTCGCCTTGTCGACGAATGCGGATACGACGATGCCTTCAACTACAAAACCGAGACCGATTATCCTGCCGCGTTACGGTCTCGATTTCCTAAAGGTATCGACTGTTACTTCGACAACGTCGGCGGCGCAATGACGGATGCCGTCCTGATGAATCTTGCCGGTTTTTCGCGCATCAGTATTTGCGGCGCGATTTCCCAGTACAACCTTGAGAAACCGGAAATGGGTCCACGCTTGTTGACCATGCTTCTCGTGACGCAGTCGCGTGCAGAAGGGTTCATCGTCTCGCGTTTTGCCGATCGATTCCCGGAAGGTGCGCTGCAGATGGGTCAGTGGATACAAGAAGGCAAGCTCAAATACCGCGAAGACATCATGGACGGACTCGAAAACACGCCCGAAGCCTTCATTCGCATGTTGAACGGTAAAAACAAAGGCAAGCAGCTCGTCAAGGTCAGCTAACGATCATTGAATTCCGGTTTACGTTTCTCCATGAACGCGCGCACGCCTTCCTGGTAATCCTCGCTCGTGGCGCAATCCCGGATCAGTGATTCAATAAGGTCCATATCGCGACTTTCCGGCGTTAACTGTGTCTGCGTAATCGAATTTCGGATCGCGCGGATGGTTTTTGGTGCGTTGGAAGCTATCGTGTCGGCGATTTTTCGCGTGGCGGATTCAAGTTCGTCTGACGGATGTATTTCGTGAGCCAGTCCGATGCGCAGCGCGTCCTGCGCGTTCAAATGATTTGCCGTCAAGAGCAAATACCGAGCATGGGCCGCACCCAGTTCCTGCACGGCGCGTTCGATGCCGTTAAAGGGATAGCCTAGACCAAGCCGCGCCGGCGTGATCGCGAATCGCGCGTCTTCCGAGGCGATCCGAATATCCGTCGCCAACGCAATCGCGCATCCACCGCCAAAACAATGTCCATGAATCATCGAAATCGTCGGCGTGGGACAGTCCGCGATGGCATCAAAGGCATTCGACGTGGGGGAGAGGCCTTCCTCATCCGCCACGCCCGATTCCGCACGCTCCAGGAACTCCGAAATGTCCGCACCCGCCGAAAAACATTTTTCACCCGCCCCGCGAATAACAATCACGCGCACCTTCGGATTCGACGACAGCTCATCCAGCAACTCCGGCAACCGTGCCCACATCGCCTGCGTCAGCGCGTTATGCTTGTCCGGCCGGTTAATCGTCAGCCACGCGATTGGGCCGTCCAACTCTGTCAATAACGTATCATCATTTTGCATCGGACAACGGTACCCAAGCGACACCGCATCTTGCAACTTCAACCGTGTTTTCATCCGCAGAGTATGCAGATTAAAGTGCAAACAACTAACTGTTTCAGCGCAAAGGCGCAAAGGGTCGCGACCCCAAAAAATCGTCATTCCACGGCATCACGGAGCGCACACCGTGGAATCTTTGTAAGCTTGCCCTATATCGAGACACGTTAAAAGTAGAGGTATTCTGGTAAACTATGACGTCAGGAGATCTTTATGAAGAAGTCACGTTTTACGTAGTCGCAGAAAAACGGACACATTTTTCATTATTGGAGGTTTAACTTTAAAACCATGAAACCCTGGAAAATCCTATACCTAATCGGCTTTCCGATGCTTTTTGTGGCTTTGTGGATGTTGCACGAGGAAATCTGGCCTGGGCGGGGCATTTTTGTGAATGCGTTCGGCAATGCGGGAAGCAGCGCGATCAAGGCACGTCCGGCGGGCGACTTTTCAGGCATTTTGTCTTTTCGCTTTGCGATTCTCTATTACCTTCCTGTCATTTCAGGACTTGTCATGTGCGGCGTCGCGACGTGGCTGCGCAGGGCCGAAGTCGTGCCGAAGCATGTGTTGTACTCGGAAATGGCAGACGACGATTAGACGCTAATTGTCAATAATAAACCTTCGAAACCTGTTATATGATAGGTATTTACGACTCACACCCTATTGTTTTCCATATCCCCTAAACGGTTACATCAGCCCCGTAGCACCCATTGTTTCCCGGTACCACACCTCGCCTTGGCCCGACCGCGATGCAACGGGTAAGCAGGATAAGTAGAGGCTACGTCTAGGCTCGGACGCGGTACTGTGGGCGTTGGTGTTGAATCGGTGGGGGAGCACTTACGGAAATGACACTGGCGGGGTGGTGCGCAGGATGGAGAGGCTCCTGCCGCGCCCGGGGTAACGCGTGTATCGGCTCCGCGGGAGCGTCGCTCTCCCGCGTCATCTCTTTACGCCTTTGCGTCTTTGCGTTAAAAATGCGGTTTTCGGTTTCTTAATCTGCGTAATCTTCGGATGAAGGTGGTTGCGGTTAGGCGGTTGGTGTTTGTTTTCCGGGTAGGCCGATGAAGAAGCACAGTGATCCGACGAGACTGCCGACGAGTGTGATATAGAAAATGATGTCGAAGTCGGTGTATCGCACAAGGGCGATGCCGGACGCGAAGGCCAAGTACATGCCGGGCAGTACGGCGAGGTTTACGGCGGCGTGGTAGTCGGCGCGTTGTTCGACGGGGGCCATTTTCATGACGAGAGTGGGCCAGCCGCTGCGCATGAGTCCCTGGGCGAGGGTGAGGAAGGGGAAGAGGATGACGAATCCCCAGATGGAATTGCTTTGCATGATGAGCAAGGCGTTGGCGGCCATCAGGAATCCGGACAGTACCATGGCGGTTTTACTGCCGATGCGATCGACGAACCAGGATGCCAGCGCGAAGGAAAGAATTTCGGCGACGGTGATGAGCAATACCGGCAGCCACATGTCTTCGGTGGTGAGTCCGCAGCGTTGCATGAACACGACCGTCACGAAGGTGTTAATAAACATGCCCGTGCAGCGTGCCCAGCGACCGTAAACCAGCCAACGTACCGCGCGGTCCCGTTTCCAGATCTCGAATACCATGCCCCATGATTCGCGCCAGGGTTTACGTGGTCGTATCGCTTTCGCTTCGGCGGGTACTTCTTTCAAGCGGGATAACAAAAGAAGCGAGGCAGCCATCATGCCGATCGACATCCAACCCAGCATCACGAAATTCTGCGGCTCGTCGTAACGCTGGTTGATCCACCACAGCACGCCGGATGCCGCGATGCCCACTACTGCGGTCATCACCTGTCGATACCCCATCGTGCGACCCCACCATTCTTCGCGAATGCTGTTGACCATGAGCGTTTGCTTTACCGATTCGACGAGTCCCTGGCCGAGATGCGCGAAAATCCATGCAATGACGAGCACAATAAGTAGAGTTGTCGGTTGGTCGAAAAAAAGTAGTACGCCAATCGGTATCAATATGAACGGCAGGCAATGAACAATCGTCCAGCGCACGCAGTAGCCGAGTTTGTGTTCGAGTCCGCCTCCCCATGCGGCACCGATGGGCCCGGTTAAGGACATCAGGTTGCGCGCAATGGGGAACAGTCCGAGCCAGCTCGCGTGAATACCGACTTCCACGAACAGAAAGGGGATGAGCACCATCGATCCGATCATGCGCACGCCGGCGTTGTGCAGCGCAACTTCCCAACCGAAGATGTGGAAGTTTCGCCAATGGGTATTGGTCGGGATTTCGTTTGTGTCAGGCATCGGCTACTCCGTTAATCGAGCACTATTCTATTGGCTAAGGCGCGCCTAAGTACAGGTTGGCGTGATGCCCGAATTGTGCGAAGTTTGCGTGTGGGTCGAGCAAAAAAATACAATGCTCATCATGCGTATTCACGGGTCGGTCATTATTTTATTGCTGGGCCTGACCGGGCTCATCTACGGTCAGACCTATCGCTTTGCATTTGTCAATTATGACGATGCCTCGTACATTTACGAGAACATCCGAATTTTCAATGGCCTGACGCCGCAGACCTTTCAGTGGGCCTTGACGACGACCTATTTCGGGAACTGGATTCCACTCACCTGGCTCTCGTACCTCATCGACTTTTCGTTGTTTGAGTTCAACGCAGGCGCCTATCATCTGGAGAACGCGTTGTGGCACGCGATCAACGGGATTCTGCTTTATTGGGTCGCGAGCCTGTACACCAAACAGCGCGCCTTCAGCATCTTTGTCGCGGTCCTGTTCGTCGTTCACCCGATGCATGTGGAATCGGTCGCGTGGATTTCCGAGCGCAAAGATCTGCTGAGTACCTTTTTCGCCTTCGGGTGTCTTCTCGCGTATCACGCATACGCTACTCAGGGATCGAGAAAAGCCTACGCGGCGACGATTGGTCTGTTTGCGTGTAGCCTCATGGCGAAACCGATGCTAGTCACCTTGCCTGCGTTGCTGCTGTTGCTCGATTACGCCCCACTCAATCGCTGGGAAGACAAGGAGCAGTTCAAGTCTCTGGTTAAAGAAAAAATTCCATTGTTGCTGGTCGCCTTGTCCATCGCGTTCATTACTATCTTCACCCAATCCGGTGTCGGGGCCCTGCAGGATACCGCGACCTTTGCGTTATCCGAACGAATCGGAAATGCTTTACATTCCTACGGGGTCTACATCGAAAAATTCTTCATCCCCTTTCCCTTGATTCCCTTCTATCCTCATCCCGAAGACTCGTTGCCGCTCTGGAAACCCGCGCTATCGGTGTTGTTCCTGAGTGGAATTAGTTTTCTGTGTTGGCGTGTCCGAAAAGAACATCCTGCCGCGCTGGTTGGCTGGTTGTGGTTCCTGATTACCCTGCTGCCCGTGATCGGGTTCATTCAGGTCGGTGGACAGGCCATGGCCGATCGCTATTCCTACGTTCCCTTCATAGGGCTCTCCATATTGGTCGCGGCATGGGTTGCGCCCCTTGCCGCACGCTTATCGATAGGAAGAAAAGTATTCGGTGCCGTCACGGTGGCCTGGCTTTTTGGACTCACGGCACTTGCGGCGCAGCAGACCGCCCACTGGAAAAATAGCGTGACGCTGTTCAGTCACACGGTCGCGCATAGTCCGCGAAACTTGACGGCACTGACCAATCTGGGCGAGGCCTATCTTGCGCTGGGGGATTACAAGAACGCAATTGCGATCTCTCTTGAAGCACTGTCGATCGACAATGAATCCATAGACAATCTTCGGAATCTTGGGCAGGCCCTTCGGGAACGCCGGAAATTGAACGGATCGGAAGTGGTGCTGCGTTGGGCATTGTCTTTCGAGTCGAACGACCCGGACACGCTTAATCATCTTGCGCAGACCTTGTTCGTATCTGGAAGACCGGAGGATGCGATTCCATTGCTGCGACTGGCGCTGGACCTTGACCCCTCTCATGCCGATGCGCACAATAATCTTGGAAATGCGTTGTTGGCACAGAATGAAATTGCTTCGGCGCGTGTTCATTTTGAGGCTTCCATCGAATTGAACCCGCACAAGGCAGAAACGTGGAGTAACCTTGGCGCGGCGGATATCCTGTTGAAGGACTTTGATGCTGCTGCGGAATCGCTACGGAAGAGCCTCGATCTGGATCCAGGCAACGTCGTTACGCTGGTGAATTACGCCGTGACGCTTTCCAATCAAGGCAACACGGAGGCGGCACTTCGTTACGCTCGCAGGGTACTCGAAATTGATCCGAATCACGCACAGGGGCTGGCGTTGCTGCAGCAACTGGAAGAACAGTCTTCGTTAAGCGAGTAATTCGGGTACCACGCGCCCGTGGACGTCCGTCAGGCGATAGTCGCGGCCCTGGAAACGATAGATGAGGCGTTCATGATTGATTCCCAGGCAATGCAACATCGTCGCCTGTAAATCGTGTACGTGAATGGGGTTTTCGGTAATGTTGTAACCGAATTCGTCCGTGGCACCCACGTTCGCGCCCTGTTTGATGCCGCCGCCCGCCATCCAGATGGTGTAGCAGCCGGGGTGGTGGTCGCGTCCCAAGAATTTTGAGCCGTCCCGCTCTTCATTCATCGCCGTGCGTCCGAATTCACCGGTCCATACGACCAGTGTCTCGTCGAGCAGACCACGCTGCTTGAGATCCTTCAAGAGCGCCGTGATCGGTTTGTCTGTCTGTTTACATTTCTTGGGCAGCTCGTTAATAATGTCCGACGTGATCGCGTTGCCATGCACGTCCCAGCCCCAATCGAAGAGTTGCACAAAGCGCACGTCCTTCTCCACGAGTCGACGTGCTAGCAGACAGTTGTTTGCGAAGGAGCCTTTACCCGGTTCGGCACCGTAGGCTTCGAGCGTCGCTGATGATTCTTTCGCGATGTCCATCACCTCGGGTACGGACATCTGCATTCGGAAGGCGAGTTCGTATTGGGCGATGCGCGTCTGGATTTCCGGGTCGCCGTCTTCCTGCGCCTGATGCTCGTTTAGGTCACGAAGCGCGTCGAGTGTTTTGCGCCGCATCGATCGGTCCATGCCTTGCGGATCGGAAAGATACAAGACCGGGTCGCCTGCGCTACGGCATTGCACGCCCTGATGTACTGAAGGCAGGAACCCGCTACCCCACACGCTTTTTCCGGCGGAGGGAGTCTTGTCGCCCGATACCAGCACGACGAAGCCGGGCAGGTTTTCGTTCGCCGAGCCCAGGCCGTAGGTCAGCCACGAACCCATCGCGGGACGTCCCAGTAACGGCGAACCCGTATACAGTAATAACTGCGCGGGCGCATGATTGAATTGCTCGGTATACATCGAGCGAACAACGGTAATGTCGCCCGCAACGGTCTGCAACTCGGGTAACAGTTCAGAAATTTGGGTGCCATCCGGGCCGTACTGACCAAATTTGTAAGGCGTCGGCAGGATTTTTGGATGTCCCTTGATGAAGGGGAATCGCTCTTTCTGGAACATATAATCCGGACACGGTTTGCCGTCCCATTCATCCAGCACCGGCTTGTAATCGAATAGGTCATGTTGCGGCGGCGAACCGGCCATGTGCAGATAGATGATCCGTTTTGCTTTCGGGGCGAAGTGTGCGCCGACAGGTAGCGCGTCTGAACTCGTCGCGCCGAATGCCGTTTCCGATCCGCCCGCGAGCAGTCCCAGTGCCGCCGCGCCCAATCCTGAGCCAGTCGTCCGCAGGAAGTGTCGCCGCGTCTGCGTGCGCATGTAATCCCACTGCGGCTCTTTTGCATGTTCGAACATAGTGGTGTCCCGTCTATCGCTTCGTCAAAAACTCGTCAAGATTCATAATCGTGTTGCATACGACTGTCCATGCCGCGAGCACGTCCGCTTCCATGTCCGGTGCAGGCCCCAGCAGCGAGGTCGCCATTAGCTCGGCGTTCGGAGAATCGTTTGCGTAGGTTTCGTGAACCTCCGCGTACAATTCGACCAGTCGATCCACTTCCACGTCGTGCGCGGGTCGACTCAGCGCCAATCCCAGCGCGTAGGCCATTTGTTTTTCGAGAGAACCCTTCGACTCGTCGAGCACGCGCCGCGCCATGCCCTGTGCGGCTTCCACATACACTGGATCATTCAGGGTGACCAGTGCCTGTAACGGCGTGTTTGTGCGTATGCGGCGAATCGTACACACTTCGCGCGAGGTTGCGTCGAAGGCCATCATAGAGGGATAGGGACTCGTGCGCCGCCAATAGGTGTAGAGGCCGCGTCGGTATTTATCGTCGCCCTCGCTCGTTTTCCAGGTGTCGCCGTTGTAGACAATCTGCCACACGTTCGCCGGCTGGAACGGTTTCACGGGCGCGCCGTACATTTTGTTGCTGAGTAATCCGGACACGTGTAAAGCCTGATCGCGCAGGGCTTCAGCACCGAGGCGAAACCGTGGACCGCGTGCAAGTAGTTCGTTATTCGGATCACGCTCAAGCAAAGCAGGGGTCACGCTTGAACGCTGTCGATACGTCGCCGACATCACGATGGTTTTGCACAGTTCCTTAAGGCTCCAGCCTTGTTCCATGAATTCCACGGCCAGCCAATCGAGCAATTTCGGGTGAGACGGCCATGCGCCTTGGGTGCCGAACTCTTCACTGGTCGCGACGAGACCTGCGCCGAAGAATTGCTCCCAATACCGATTGACCGTCACGCGCGCGGTCAGGGGGTTTTCTTCCGAGACCAGCCAGTTCGCGAGTCCGAGTCGATTGCGCGGCTGGTCGTCCGCGAATGGCGGGAAGGCTTCCGGGGTATCCTCATTTACTTCTTTGCCCGGCGACAGAAAATTCCCACGGGATAAGATATGCGTAGTGCGTCGCTGGTCATCGGGCAACTCTTCCATGATCGGCGTGCGCAAATTAATGTTATCCGATAATTTCCCGCGTTCCGATTCCGCCTTGCGCTTCTGGCGGTCGAAGTCTTTCTTTTGTTGTTCCAGGTCGGCCTTCCCGGATTCATCTGCCGCTTCCAGAGCCGCATTAACGGTCTTCAGGCCATCGTTGGCTTCTTTCAAACGCGCATCAATATCCTTTTTCTGCGCCCTTTCTTCCTCGGACGCATGCCAATAAGTCGGGCGTTCATCTGGAATGTCCGCGTCGGCCGTCTGATTGAAGAACGCGAAGAAGCTGTAATAATCCTTCATCGAAATAGGGTCATATTTGTGCGCGTGGCATTGCGCGCAGCCCATGGTTGTGCCCATCCACACCTGCATCGTCGTATTGACGCGATCCACGATCGCCGCGACCCGGAATTCTTCGTTATCCGTGCCGCCTTCGTCATTGTTCATCGTATTGCGATGGAAGGCCGTCGCGATAATCTGGCTTTCGGTAGGATTCTCCAGCAGGTCACCCGCCAACTGTTCCACCGTGAACTGCGTATACGGCATGTCCGCGTTCAGCGCATCGATCACCCAGTCCCGATACTTCCAAATCGTGCGCGTCGCGTCTTTTTCATACCCCTTTGAATCCGCATAGCGCGCGAGATCAAGCCACAGCTGCGTCCAATACTCTCCGTAGGCCGGGGACTCCAGCAATTCGTCCACCAATTTTTCGTATGACTTTTTCTTTCGGCTCTTGACAAACTTCTTGACCTGTTCCGGCGTGGGGGGCAGTCCGGTGAGGTCAAGTGAAAGTCGGCGTATCAGTGTGTGACGATCTGCCTCTTCGGAAGGATGCAATTGTTCCTCATCCAAACGCGCCATTACGAAATAATCTACCGGGTTCCACGGCCATTTTTCGTCCAAGACGGATGGTAACGGCGGACGTTCCGGCGCGATATACGACCAATGTGCCGAATACTCGCCGCCCTCTTCAATCCAGCGGCTAAGCAATTCGATCTGTTCCGGGGTCAAACGTTTGCCTGTTTCCTCCGGCGGCATGCGATACGCCGTGTCGTCCGAAGAGACCCGCTTGATCATCTCGCTCTTATGAGGTTTGCCCGGCACGACCGGATGCTTCTTGAAACGCGTCAGCGATGTCACGCCTTCAAAGGTATCGAAGCGAGGTCGACGCTTCCGTGCCCGTGCATCCGGCCCATGACAATCGAAACAATTGTTCGAGAGGATGGGTTTGATATCTCGATTAAACGAGATCGGCTCCGTAGCAAGGGAGGGTAAACAAGCGGCAACCAGCGCGCCAATAACGAGAATTCCAGAAAAACGTTTCATAAACACTCAATCCAGCTTTCGCCCAATGGTATACGCTTCAATTGTATACCATCCCAGGTCCGCAGACAATGAGCGGATTGCTACAGCACGGTGTGGAGTGTAAAGAGGCGCAGGTTACCGTGATCCGAATAGTTTATTCCACGCTTTCTGATCGTGCTTATAGACGCAACACATGAAGTGCTTAAATCGTTTCCAAAGCCCTGTCTTGCTATTTTCAGTGATATTCATGTTCGCTCCTTTGTAATAGCGATTCAATCTTGTACTATAAACACAATCGGTAGCCGCATTTATTCGCGTTGGCGAGAGAAAATTACGTCAATCTGCGGATAAGAAAGTATACCATCGCAATAAAGGCCCGATTTCGGAGAGTGTAGTATGAAGACCGTCATTCTAACTGTTGCGACGCTTGCATTCCTCGCGAGTAGCCATGTCCAAGCCGCCGACTGGACCCACCCGCTCGAAAACTGGGCCAAGCTGGAGTCCCCACTTGTCGAAGTGACGCCCTTCGTGTTTCACGACAAGCTGTATCTGATGGAAAGCTGGCAGAAACAATGGGAACATCCCCACGATAAAGATGGAAGCCATTTTACGAAAGACGAAATCCGTATTCGCGACATGGCGGCTGACCGCATCGTGTCCACGCCGCTCATTGGACACGGCCTCGGCATGACCTTCGTGTGGGAGGACACCGTCTACGTCTTCGCCGGGAACTGGGGCTCCGAGAAGAAGTGGAACATCCGCAACATTCTGATGACCTCGTCCACCGATCTCATCAACTGGACCAAACCCAAACAAGTTTTACGCTCCCAGGATCACGAAAAATTCTTCAACGTCTCCGTGTGTCGCGGCAAAGACCAATTCGTCATGCTCGTCGAATCCAACGACCCCGCATGGCCGACCTTCACCTTCAAATATTTCACGTCGGACGATCTCGTGAACTGGACACCCGTGGCCGATGCGCTCTACGGTGTCGATAAATACGTGGGTGGTCCGGCGTTGTACTACGAAGGCGGACATTACTATACCCTCTACCTGCAAAGCATCGGCAAAGGTCATTACGAAACCCGTATCACCCGGTCCACCGATCTCATCCACTGGCAAGACGCGCCGGACGGTCGCCCCTTCGTCACCTACCAACCCGAAAACAAAATCCACCCCCTACGCCCCGTACACCTCCGCGAAACCAACGCCTCCGACGCGGAAATCTGCTACTGGAACGGAAAAACCATCGTCTACTACACCGGAGGCGAACAACACTACGCCGGCGACCTGCAATACGCGGATTATGAAGGGACGCCGAGGGAGTTGCTTGAGTATTTTTTTAGAGAGTAGTTAGACGAAACCCTTACTGCTGCCCGCCCGGAACAGGGATAAACGCAGACACTTTTCCAGCCATCTGCAAATAACTACGCACCGACTTCTTCAAATAGAAGCGCTTGCCCTCAGGTACGGTTTCCACGCAATAACACTCCCATCGGTCATCCCCCAGTTTATTAAGTTCCTCAACAATCGCATCCTCAGAATCGAAGGAAATGGATACGATTTTGTAACTCCAAGATCCGATCTTTTTCACGTCACTCTTAGCCCACTCAACTACATCCTCCGAAACCTGTTCGCCGTCTGCTTTAGCCTTTTCATAAAGCACCTTAACCTGATCAGTTAACTCACCCGAAGAAATCTCCGTCATGAATCCGCCATTATCGTCCTGGGTAACAGAGTCATTTTTGTCGCAACCGTAAATCGCGATCGTAAAAACGCTAACCGTCAACAGAAGATAGATTTTTTTCGATGTCCAAACATTTTTTTCTCCTGTTACGGGCGAAACCTTGATCGCATTCACTCAAATAATACCCGTTCTCAAATTCAACCGCAAACGCCGACCAAACGCCGACCAACAGCCGCCTCACTCGGCATCTCAATCAATTGAAACCTCTGCGCCTTCGCGTCTCCCCGTGAGTCCAAACACCGCGACAACGCCAGCGACCACCCATAACACGCCAACGAATATCCAAAACGTCGTCACCTGTCCGACGAACTCGGGCAACATGGGTAAATAGTTGAAGGTCGCGTTTGCGCCCGAGTGCATTATGATCGCCAACAAGACACTGCGCGTATTGACGTAGACCCACGTCATCAAGAGTGTCGCTGGAATGACCCACAGCATGAAGACGACGAACGACATGTCCAGCGGAACGCCTACGCCGATCAGGTAACCGGGGAAATGCCAGAAGCCCCAGACGAGTCCCAATATAGTGCCCGCGACGATCGGACTGAACTTTTCGAGTAGTCGCGGCAACGCGTAACCTCGCCACCCGTATTCTTCTCCTACCGAAATCAGCAGGATGACGATGACTTGGGGGAAAATCTGGGTTGATCGCAAGCCCAGAGCCGGCCCGCCGAATATCGAATGCATCCCGACCGCCACAATCCCAACCAGAGGAATCGTCAGCAGCGTTACAGCAACCCACCCCAGCCCCACACGCCGAAAGGTCTGCTCGATTAACAGTTCATGAATACCCGTCTTCCCGCCGACCAATCCCGTCAACAAAATCGCCACCAGCGAAGGGCCGAAAACCGTCAGGATCGTAATATCCGTATTCCCGATTGAATGTCCGAACGCGGCAATCCCTGCGCTAATCGACAATACGAGGACGAAGAAAATGGTTAATGCATGTCGTTGAAGCATTCGTTTCCCTCCTGAATTTTCGGAAAAATTAGCCCTCAACTTCGTCACGATTCAAGGCCATTAGCCTGTTCTCAATCCGAAAATTCGTTTACGATGACCCAATTCGCCCATAGTAGTCCTTTGATCAAGAATGTGCCGCCGTCCTCTTCAGACAGAATCCCGCCGAGAAATTCCTCGATATCTCCTTCGAGCACCCAGCCCTTGCCCAGTTTCTGGCCTAAGGTAATGATCGTCTTCACCATATCGGGCCATTCCTGTTTCGCCTCGTGGCGGAATTCGAATTCCACGAGATATCCGCCCCGGGGATGTTCATCGACGCTCATGTCGTATGGGATTAGGCCAACTTTACTGGCACACCGTTTCGCGAGTTTCTTCGCGCCAGCTTCAGATTTGGCTCACACTTGAACTTTCCACGTTGAATTTACTTTCATCGCTTCATCACTCCATCAATTCCACTTACGAATTCGGATTCACCTTTTCCTCTTCAGTCATTTCGATGGCCCTCATCTCATACAACTTCGACGGCATCCATTATTCATCGTCGGGTCCATTGAGTCAAGCGAGTTGAACGGGCTCGTAATGCTCCACCACAGGGAAAGGATCGTAGAATTGATGCAGCAACGCCTTCCATTCCTGATAGCCCTCTGACCCACGAAATCCTTGCGTGTGGTCTTCCTGCGTTTCCCACTCCACAAGCAGGATATACCTGGAGTCCGTTTCCACGCAGCGTTTCAGTTCATGGGAGATATACCCCTTCATCGAAGAAATATTCGATTGCGCTTTCGCGAAGGCCGCCTCAAACGCGTCCGCCAGCCCCGGTTTTACATCCAATACGGCTACTTCAAGAATCATGGTATTGCTCCAATGGTATTGCTCCAGTCGCTGTTTTTCATCAATCACTCACACACTATGCGCACCATCCTGTATACTATCGCCCATGAAAACGACCGCATACCTCGCGACAAGTATTGATGGGTTTATTGCCCGCCCCGACGGCAGCGTAGACTGGCTTGGCGATCCCGACGACGATAGCACTGAGGACTACGACTTCGTCAAGTTCTTCGAAACCGTAGACGTTCTCGTCATGGGCAGCCACACCTACGAATTCGTCCTCGACTACGGCACGTGGCCTTATGAGGACAAACCGGTCGTCGTGCTCAGCAGTCGAAGCATCCCGATCCCCGACGAATTCCCCGAAACCATTGAGATGATGAACTGTCCGCCCAACGAGGTCGTGGAACGTCTCGCTGAACGCGGTGCGAAACATCTCTACATCGACGGGGGACTCACGGTTCAACAATTCCTCAACGCCGGACTCATCGACAGGTTTATTATCACCCGAATCCCTATTTTGATCGGTGAGGGAATCCCCTTGTTCGGGCCGATCACGCGCGATATTAAGCTTAAGCATGTCAACACCACTACCTTCCCGGACGGCCTCACCCAATCCGAATACGAAGTTCGTCGAGAGAGTCACTAGCAGTATGTCAACACCGAAACTGATATACATCGCAGGTCCCTGCGTGTTGGAGTCTGTCGAAATCTCTCTAGCCATCGGGCGTGAATTGAAACATTTTTCCGAATCTCATCCCGAAGTTGACTTCTATTTCAAAGCGAGTTTCGACAAAGCGAACCGCACCTCGTTGGACGCTTATCGCGGACCTGGTCTCGAGCGCGGACTTGCAATGCTGGCGGAAATCAAAGCCGAGCTGGGTGTGCCCGTACTAAGCGATGTACATGACGTCTCGCAGATTGATGCGGCGGCTGAAGTGTTGGACGTG
Source organism: Candidatus Hydrogenedentota bacterium (assembly GCA_046583315.1). Lineage (GTDB taxonomy): Bacteria > Hydrogenedentota > Hydrogenedentia > Hydrogenedentales > DTSJ01. The sequence continues at coordinate 33,757 of JAYGCN010000067.1, read as the reverse complement.
ATTCAGATTCCGGCCTTCTTGTCGCGACAGACCGATCTGTTGGTTGCAGCCGCACAATCTGGCTGCATCGTCAACGTGAAAAAGGCCCAGTTCATGTCTCCCGCCGATATGGAATATGTTGTGAATAAACTTGTCGGCAGTGGAGCGAAATCTCTTTGGCTGACCGAGCGCGGTTCGACCTTTGGCTACAACAATCTCGTCGTGGATTTTCGATCGCTGGACATCATGCGTGAATTTGGCTATCCCGTTATATTTGATGCCACCCATGCCGTGCAGATTCCGTCGCAAGGCGGGAAGTCATCCGGCAATCGCGAGTACGTCGTGCCCCTTGCGCGCGCCGCAGCGGCGTATGGAATCGATGGCTTGTTTACAGAAGTCTATCCAAATCCGGACGACGCAAAATGCGACGGACCCAATTCGTTGGCACTGGCCACCGTTCCGGGTCTGCTGGACACGATTCAATCGATTCGCTCTACGATTCTTTAAGAAAATCCGGATACTCACCGATACCTGCGCGCACGAGATCGTGAATGTGTAGCGCACCGATGACCGCGTCCGAATCATCCACCACGGGCAGGCACGTAATCAACGCGTCTTCCATCAAACGTAAAGCGTCCACCGCGAGCATGTCGGCGTGAATCGTTTTCGCGTGGTGTGTCATGAATTCTGTGACGGGTCTTTCGAGTGGCGTTTCGTCGTGCTGAAAAATCCGGCGTACGTCGCCATCCGAAACGATGCCGATAAGATGTCGCTTCTCGTCCACGACAAAGGCTGTACCGAGACGCTTTGACGTAATGAGAACCAACGCCTCACGCAACAACGTCGATTCACTGCACAGAGGCAAGGCTGCTTCCGTATGCATGAGGGTGTCGACCCGACTCAATAATTTTTGGCCGAGACTGCCGCCGGGATGACGTTCACTGTAGTCCTCACGGGTAAACCCGCGTTTATGCATGAGTGCCGCCGCAAGCGCATCGCCCACAGCCAACATCACGGTCGTACTCGCCATCGGAGCAAGGCCGAGCGAATCTCCTTCAGTGGAAACACGCAGATTCAGGGAAACGGTCGCGGCTTCGGCCAATTGCGATTTGGGTTGACCCGTCAACGCGACCATTTTCCACCCATGCCGCGCGAATACCGGAAGTAGTGCCGCAATTTCCGAGGTCTCGCCGCTATTGGACAACACCAACAGCACATCATCGGGTTGAATGTAGCCGAGATCCCCATGAATGGCTTCTGCCGGATGCACAAACTGCGCGGGCGTACCCGTGCTCGCCAGAGTCGCGGCGATTTTTTGGCCGATGTGACCGCATTTGCCCATGCCGATGACGACCACTTTTCCTTTTGCGCCAAACAGGATATTCACAGCGTCAACATATCGTTCGCCTGCGCGTCCGGCGATGGCTGCGAGTCCGTCCAGCTGTGCGGCCAGGGCTTTGCGTATCGTATCGAGTGTGTCCATGAGGTTTCTAGAGTCGTTCCGCGAAGCCGTCGTGGATTTGCTGCATGATATCGTCCAGGGTGTAACGGTAGGCCCAGTCGGGATAATGGTACTGAAATTTTCGGACACTGCTGACGTACCAGATGTGATCGCCGATGCGATTTTCGTCAACCAGCGTGTAATCCATCGTGTTGCCACTCATTGTTTCGCACATGGTGATCGCTTCGAGCATGGAGCAGTTACTGTATCGACTACCGCCCGCATTGTAGACTTCGCCCTCGCGCGGATTTTGAAAGAAATGCCAGAACATGTTGATGAGATCGTAGGAATGAATGTTGTCGCGAACCTGTTTGCCTTTGTAGCCGAAGACGGTATACGGCGTTTTCGTGATTGCGCATTTCATCAGATACGACAGGAAACCGTGTAACTCCGCCCCGGAATGTCCTGGACCCGTCAGGCATCCTCCGCGAAAGCAGGCCGTCTTCATGCCGAAGTAACGCCCGTATTCCTGCACCAGCACATCGGCCGCGACTTTCGATACGCCAAAGAGGCTGTGTTTGCACTGGTCGATGGACATGCTCTCATCGATGCCGTGCGCGGCGTAAGGATGATCCGGAGCGACTTCCCAGCGCAACTCATGTTCAATTAGAGGAAGATTGTTCGGCGTGTCGCCGTAGACCTTGTTGGTGGACGTAAAAATGAAGGTAGCATCGGGACAATACAGGCGCGTGCTTTCCAGCATCGTCTGCGTGCCGTTCGCGTTCACGGAGAAATCGGTGTAGGGCTCCTTCGCGGCCCAGTCGTGGGAGGGTTGTGCCGCGGCGTGAATGACAATTTTGATGTCGCTACCGTATTCGCTGAAGATCGCTTCAATGGCCTCGCGATCACGGATGTCTACCGAGTGATGCGTGTAGTCGGGAATGTTTTTTTCCAGGGCTTTTCGACTCCAATCCGTCGAAGCGTCCTCGCCAAAGAAAACTTCGCGCATGCCGTTGTCGATACCGACTGTTTTGTAGCCTTTTTCGTGAAAAAAACGTACGGCTTCCGAGCCGATAAGGCCTGCCGCTCCTGTGATAACTGCAATATCGATAACCGATCTCCCGCGTTCGTGTTTGGATTATACCGTCATTCGTCGATTTACGCGAGAATGTCGTGGACCACGTTTCCGTGGACATCGGTCAGCCGGTAATCGCGTCCCTGGAATCGATGTGTGAGTCGTTCGTGATCCATACCGAGCAAGTGCAATATCGTCGCGTTCAGATCGTGGACGTGCACGGGATTCTCAACGACGTTGTAGCAGAAGTCATCCGTCTCGCCATAGGTCATGCCGCCTTTGATGCCGCCGCCAGCCATCCAGATGGAATAGCAGCGTCCATGATGGTCGCGTCCGTAGTTATCCTGGCGCAGAGCCCCCTGACAATAGATGGTGCGTCCGAATTCGCCCGCCCACACGACCAGCGTATCGTCGAGTAATCCGCGCTGTTTCAGGTCGGTGATTAGTGCCGGCGAACTCTGTTCCACGTCGCCTGATTGCAGTCGAATGTCGCGGGGCAGATTGCCATGCTGATCCCAGCCGCGATGGTATAGCTGAATAAAACGTACGTCGTGTTCGGCCATACGTCGTGCGAGAAGACAGTTGGCCGCGTAGGTTCCCGGAGTGCGCGCACTTTCGCCGTAGAGTTCAAAAGTGGATTCCGGCTCGTCGGAAAGATCAGCCAATTCCGGCACGGAAGCCTGCATGCGGTAGGCCATTTCATACTGCGCGATGCGTGCCACGATTTCAGGATCGGAAAATTCCTTGTGCTGAATTTCGTTGAGTTGAGCAAGACCATCCAACATGCGACGGCGCGTGGCCTTGTCGATGCCCGGCGGATCGGACAGATATAACACGGGGTCGGCCGCCGCACGAAAGTTTACACCTTGATGTTCTGATGGCAGGAATCCCGCGCCCCAGAGTCGCTGGAACAAGGCCTGGGCATCGCGCTTCGAGGAGCCGTGGGAGATGAGCACGACGAATCCGGGCAAATCTTTATTTTCCGAACCCAGGCCATAACTCATCCACGAGCCGAGCGAGGGACGTCCCGGTTGTTGGTGTCCGGTTTGAAGATAGGTGATGCCGGGATCGTGATTGATGGCTTCGGTATTGAGCGTTCTGATGATGCAGAGGTCATCTACGACCTTGGCCGTATGAGGCATCAATTCACTGATCCACGTGCCGCTCTCGCCGTGTTGCGCGAAGTTGAACATGGTGGACGCGACGGGTAGCGTAGATTGCCCCGAAGTCATGCCGGTAATGCGTTGTCCCTTGCGGATGGAATCGGGCAGTTCGGTGCCTTGAAGCCCGCGCATTTCGGGTTTGTAGTCAAAGAGGTCAAGTTGGGAGGGGCCACCGGACTGAAACAGGTAGATAACGCGTTTCGCTTTCGGGGCAAAATGCGGCTTCGGCATCAATTCGCCCGAGGCTTCCGCAACGCCACCCCCAAGCATCGAGCCCAGAGCCGCCGCACCGATACCGGTAGCCGTTCGCCCGAAAAATTGGCGTCGGTTTATGAATTGTTCGGCTTCGAATATGGGGTTCATGCTGCTGTCCTCAAGTGTGCGCATTAACTTCGGGTAATGGTTTCGTCCATGTTTAGAATAATACTGGCGATGATGCTCCATGCCGCCAACTCACGTGTATCGATTGACGTGTCGAAGGGCGAATCGCCGATTGCAAGCAGCTCTGCATGATCGTCTTGTTCAGAAAAAATAGTGAGCTGGATCGCATACAGGTCGCTCAGAATTTTTCGTTCCTCGTCCGAAGGCCTACGCGCGGTGGCCGTCTCGAAAGCAAAATCAATGCGCTCGCGTGGTGTCGATCCGCCTTCCTTCACGATACGTTCGGCGAAGGTGCGCGCGGCTTCCACGAATTGCGGATCGTTCATCAACGTCAAGGCCTGGAGCGGTGTATTGGATCGTCCACGCTGCACCGTACACGTTTCCCGGTTGGGCGCGTCGAAAATCATCATGCTTGGCGGTGGCGCGGTACGTTTCCAGAAGGTATACATACTGCGACGATACAGCGCGTCACCTTCGTCCTGCTTGAAAATCTGCGCCGTGAAATTCCCGCCGTAGCCAACCTCCTGCCAAAGTCCCAGAGGCTGATAAGGTAGCACACTCTTACCCCCGCGATCGGTGTTGAGCAGTCCGCTGATGGCTAGGGCACTGTCGCGAACGACCTCGGCATCAAAACGGATGCGCGACGCCCGGGCGAGGTAGGTATTCGCGGGATCGGAGGCGAATTCAGCCGGAGATACTTTGGAGGACCGCCGATACGTGACCGAGGTCAGGATTCGTCGCTGTATCGCTTTGAGATCCCAGCCGTTTTCCACGAAATCCATCGCGAGCCAATCGAGCAACTCGGGGTGGGACGGCCATTTTCCTTGTGAACCGAAATCTTCTACCGTGGCCACGAGACCAGTTCCGAAGAAGCGCGCCCAGATTCGGTTTACGGTGACCCGTGCGGTGAGTGGATTATCTTTCGAGACCAGCCAGCGGGCCAGACCCAGTCGATTCTTGGGTAGATCTTCCGGAAGACGCGAGAGGAATTCGGGTGTGTTCGCGAAAACCTCTTCGGTGGGTTGATCGTATTGCCCGCGATTGAGGATAAAGGTTTTGCGCGGCGTTGCCATTTCGCCCATCACCATCGAAATTGGAATGCTGTTGTCGAGTGCCTTCTGTTCTTCCTCCAGTTTCGCGAGGTCGCCTGAGATAGAATCCCAATCGTCCCAACGCGTCGAGCGGAATTCGCGGAGCAGGGACTCATTCTGGAAAGGGGAACGATCTTTTTTGTCCCGGAGCAATGCCATAACCAGTGGGTAACTCAGGTCATCGACGGGTTCGTATTTGACATCAAAAAAGAAGCGCGCATTCTTCCCGTAGCTGACCAGTCTCACGACGACATCGTTTCGACCCGCCGACAATTCCAGCTTGATCTCCACTTCATTCTTGCGCAGGGCCTTGCGATCCTCCGCTTCAACTGCGATCTCGCCATTGACCCAGATGGTCATCGTTTCCGACGCGCCGATGCGTATGTCGAGCGTTCGGTCGATGGGTGACTCAAAATTTCGATACAGGTACGTCGCGCCGAGTCCGCCTTCAATATCCCGAGGCGCTTCCTCGTTCACCTCAGGGAGCAGGCGGTTCCATTTGCTCCGACCATCCGCATACGCGGCATCCGGATCGACCTGGGCGACCTCGATAAATTCATTGGTGTCAGCTTCTTCCTTGGTGGTCGCGCGGTAAGGGCCGCTGATGCGCCAAGGATTGCGTACAACGAGTCCGAGAGCAGGGTCGTCCGTTACCGACAGGCGAAAACGTCCGACGAGATGTTGTGCGTTTCCCGCATTCTGCTGCACGAGTTTGATTCGAAGTCGGGAGCCGTCTTGCGCGACGATGGATTTGGAGGGGATGAATACGGCGAGTCGGCTACCGTCGGGGCCGTGACCGTTGGGTGCCCAGCCGGACGAAGCGTCTCCGTCGATAGCCTTGGTAATCGGGAATTCGCCCTGCTCAACGTCGACCATCGCGCGCCGAAACATGATGTTTTGATAGACATCCGGTTCGTCGGGCGACGCGATCTCCGCTTCGAATTCAGTCAGCACGAAATTGCCATTTGACGCGCGACCGATTTTGTCGTTGTGGGTTGAATCCGCTAAGGCTTCCAGTTGAATCGCCGTGATCGTTCCTTCCGACAACGGGATTTCGAGGGTATAGGTATCGACATCAGGGAGGTCTCCTGACGCAAGTACGGATCGATCTTTCTTGATCGAGAGCGTGCTTCCATTCTGCGCAACGGCCGCATCAGGACGCACCGGGGTCCAACGTTTCGACAGCTTTTTACGCCAGTTGGATTCCCATTTTTTGAAGGCTTTGTCCAGCTTCTTATCCGGCCTGAACAGCTCGGCTCTGGTTGAATGGATGTTCTCGTTCAATTTGGCGAGTGTTGCTAGCTGACCACTGAGCGGTGCCTGAATGACGGGTTTCGCATTTCCTGTGGCATTGCCGTCCAGCCCGATTTCGTCCACAGTATTGAAAAACGCGAACATCTCGTAGAATTCTTTTTGGCTGATAGGGTCGTACTTGTGATCATGGCATTGCGCACAGCCCATCGTGAGGCCGAGCCATACCGTGGAGGTCGTATTGACGCGATCAACGACGTACTGCACGCGGTATTCTTCGGGAATGGCACCGCCTTCAAAGTTAATCATGTGATTCCGATTAAAGCCGGTCGCGATCAGCTGATCCTGCGTCGGATTTTCCAGAAGATCGCCCGCAAGCTGTTCCAGCGTGAATTCATCAAAGGGTTTATTGTCATTGAACGCGTCCACCACCCAATCCCGCCAACGCCACATGTGCCGTTCATTGTCGATGTGGTAACCGTTCGTGTCCGCGTAACGCGCTGCATCCAGCCAGATACGCGCCATGTGCTCACCGTAATTTGGCGAGGCCAGCAGGCGATCAATCAGGTGTTCGTAGGCATCGGGACGTTCATCATTCAGGAAAATTTCGATTTCTTTACGGGTGGGGGGCAAGCCGATGAGATCGAAGGTCGCCCTGCGAATGAGCGTGCGTTTGTCCGCCGGAGTATTGGGCGTTAATCCCTGTTCCACCATCGTCGCCAGCGCGAAATGGTCGATCGGATTAACCACGTCTTTGGGTTTCGTGACCTCTACAGCGACCAGACGTTCCGGCGGCACAAATGCCCAATGCGATTCCCAGTTGGCCCCCTGCAAAATCCAGCGCGCGATTCGATGTATCTGCTCCTGCGTCACCGGTTTCGTGAAGTCCGATGGCGGCATAATGTCGTCACTATCGTGGGCAGCAAGACGCTGGATGACTTGGCTCTCCTCGAGACTTCCCGGAACGATTGGACGTCGACCCGAGGGTAACGCGCCGAAGGCATTTGTTTCGAGATCCAGGCGCAGGCCCGCTTTCCGGGATTTTTCGTCAGGACCGTGGCAGGCATAACAATGGTCGGAGAAAATGGGGCGGATATCGCGGTTGAAGGACAGTGGCTCTCCGGCATCCACCGCGAGCGTGATTGCGGGGACATCTTTCGCCGGAGCGGGAGGGGTTTCTGCGTGGACAGGCTGAGGAGATTCGGTCACGTTCTCAGGCCAGGGAGCACCGATCGCGACCCATGCCGTCAACAGGTCAATTTCCCCCTGCGGAAGTTTCTTCTTCTTCGGCATCTTGCGTTTTTCGATATGGCGAATCGCTTTGACCAGCGGGCTGTTCTCCGCATCACCCGGGATGATGGCCACATCGGTTTCCCCGCCTTCCAACATAAACTCCAGCGAATCCAGGCGAAGTTCGCCTTTCTGTTTTTCTTCGCTGTGGCATTTGAGGCAGCGATTTTCCAGAACGGGGAATACGGCATCCTTGAAAAAGGCGTTTTTTTCTTCGTCAGACTCAAGCGTAGGGGCATTGCGCGCGAGATTTTGCTGTGCCCGGTCTAGTTGCTGCTCAACCTGAGAGAGTTGTGCCGCAAGATCCGGTTCCTCATCTTGCGCGAGAACATTGAACGATGATCCGGCGAGTATCAAGGATACGAGCAAAACCGATTGAGTGAACGACATTGTGATGTACCTGTTGTTGCGAAAGAATAGCCCATATTCTAGCGCAACTTTTGGGGGCAAACAACTTCTACCGCCCACCGCGTCGACCACCCGTAAATCCGCCGGGACCACGTCCTCCGCTCTGGAATATTGGGCTGGAGAGCAACTTGCGGGTCTCCTGGACGAATGCGTTCCGTTCCTTGTCACTTTTAAGCCCGTAGCTTTCGGCGATTCGGGTCAATTGGGCATTCTGCTCAGCAGAAATCGTCTCCCGCAATGCTTCCTGCGTGTACCGCATTTCCTCACGCAATATTTCGCGATCCTCATCCGTTTCGGCATCCCGCATGGCCATACGACTATCCATCAAGTCCTGCTGATACGTCGAAATCGCGGTAATACGCTCTTGGGATTCAGGTGAGGCCTTCTCCCACTCTTCGGTCCAGCGATCAACCATGCCCTCGCGCATGGAGTTGATCATCTGCTCGCGCTGTTCAGGATCTTCCCAGCGAGATCGATCGCCCCAACGGTTTCGTCGCTCATCCTGGGGATCAGACTCCTCATTCACCGCCTCGGAAGATTCATCAGACACGATTTCCTCTGTGGGAATATTCTCTACGGGCGGTTCAGGTTGCTCCTGCATCTCCTCCGCATATCGGCGCACAAGCGCGTTCAATTCCACATTTTTATCAGTAAGCTGAGCGATGACCGCTTCCTTGGTGGCAATCATCTCCTGATAACTATCAGGACCCGTTTCAGCTCCCGAAATGGGCGTTATGGCGACCTCTGTAGGAGTATTTGTGTCCCCAGACAGTAGATTTCCAATAATCAGCCCCAGTACCAGGGTACCCAACAACATCGGAATTAGACGTACCATAACTTGACCTCCTGCAGAATCTCATATAAAGTATAGTACATTAGAGGCGTATTTCGGTTACAGAAACTACACGGAGTAGCCTCATTAATTCAGTTCTGGCTATGGTTTCGACCAATCACTTGAGAAGAGGAAATTGTTATGAATGCGCATAAATTGTTGGCTATCATGGGCTTGTGTGTAATGTGCTGCCTTTGTGTAGGCATGTTCACGCCTGTTACGTTTGCTCAAGATAACAATGAGATCAAGAAAAACGACAAGAATTCCGCAACGAAATTCGGTGTGTCAGACTCTCTGGCCAGCGGCGATGATGACGATGAGGATGCCACTGGCAAGCCCACAAGATTCCAGATGGGTTTAGGGCTGGGTTCCATACCGGTCGCGTATATTGTAATGAAATATCTCTAGGTCCGGGGCTTCTTTAATGGATTCATGGGTTCTTATTCTGGACGATGATCAGGCGGTAAACGATTTACTGGATGAACATCTGACTTCGCTGGGGTGTCGATGCACGACCGTGACCACGGCCAAGGAAGCGATAGCCGAAATGTCGCACCACCCCTTTGATGCGCTCATCGCGGACATCGTGCTGGGGGAAAGCGACGGTCTCGAAGTGGCCAGTCAGGGCAAACAGTTGTTACCCGAGTTGGTTGTGGTAATCATGACCGGTTCCGCCAAGGTCGAGACCGCCGTGCGCTCCATTCGCATCGGTGCCGACGATTATATTCTCAAGCCGTTCAACATGGACGAAGTATCCGATGCGATTGATCGGGGAATCGAAAAGCGCAACCTCATCCGCCGGATTTTCGAACAGGAAAAAGAGCTTAAACGTCGTGTAGATGACGCGACGCAGGAACTGCAAACTTCTCACCTTCAGCTTGAAGACACCCAGAAATATCTCAACAATCTTATTGATAGCACGGTCGACGGCATTATTACCGTGGATACGAACGATGTTATCGAGTTTGCCAATCGAGGGGCCCAGCGCATGCTCGGTTACCGCAAGGAAGAGTTCGACGGACTAAAATACTCTTCCCTGTTGGCCAACGGTAGCGAGGAATTGCACTATCTTCGGCGCGTGGTTGAGATGGACAGGCCGCTGCAGAATTTTGAGACCGAACTGCGTCACCATGACGGTCGCTTGATTCCCGTCAGCATTTCATTTTCGTTGGCGCAGGACTCCCGGGAAAATGCCGTGTTGATGGTGGCCATCTGCAAGGACATCACCGAGCAGAAACGTCTTGAGCATGAACTCAAAGAAATGACCATTCGTGACAGCCTCACGGGCTTGTTCAACGTGCGTTACTTCTACGAACGTATCGAAATGGAAATCGACCGTGCCAAACGTCAGGGCCGAGGATTGTCGCTGCTGTTGGTGGATGTAGACAAGTTCAAATCGTACAACGACTTTCGCGGGCACCTTGAGGGAGACCACGTGCTGGTCGAAGTCGGCAAAGTCATTCACGAATGCACGCGTGAGAGCGTCGATATGGGATTTCGCTACGGCGGCGATGAATTTACGATCATCCTTCCTGAAGCGGGAGAAGAACAGGCATTGCGCGTCGCCAAGCGTATCATTCGAACCTTCGAAGCCCGGCGTTTTGATCTGTTGACCTTGAGCCTGGGACTGATGACCTACGATAACCGATCAACTGCCAAAGATTTCATGCGATACACCGATTCCATGATGTACGAAGCCAAACGAGCGGGTGGCAATCAGGTGTACGTCTACAATCCGGGGCAACGCCCGGCGGCGGACGGCAACAGCTAGCGAAGGCGAAAGCCGTTATTTCGCCATCACCACGTCACCCGCAGCTTCTTCGGCCAGCGGATCGACATTTCTCGTTCGTGCCGGTTCCACAAGTTCGCGCGTGGGCCATGTGCCGTGAAGCAGCATATAGGTAACCCGTCGAAGGTCATTGAGCACACCCATCAGGCACGGGATGAAAAACAGCGTGAGGAAGGTGGCGAACAACACACCCGAAGCGATGGATAGTGCCATCGGGATAACCATTTGGGCCTGCGCATCCTTTTCCAGGATGAGGGGTAGCAGTCCGCCGACCGTGGATATACTGGTCAACATGATGGCGCGAAAGCGTCGTACACCACCCATAATGATCGAGTCGAAGGCTTTCATGCCGGTCGCCATGAATCCATTAATGGCTTCGATAAGCACAATGGCATCATTGACAACGACACCGGTCAGCGCGACCATGCCGAAAATGCTGAACATGGCGATGGGAATACCCATAAACATGTGACCGTATATAGCACCGACGATTCCAAAGGGGATGGTGAACATGATGACCAGGGGCTGCACATACGAGCGAAAAATGGATGCGATAACAAGGAAGATGAAAAACAGCGCGATGGGCAGTGTTACTTGCAGTCCCAGGAATGCGTCGCGGGCGTTGTTCTGCGGGCCGTCAAAGGTATACTCGAAGCCGGTGTAGCGCTCCTTGAGCTCGGGAAGGTGAATGGAGGAAAATTCGCGGAGAATCTCAGTGGGATTGGCAACTATTTCGACCACCTGAGCGGTTACCGTAATGTCTTTTTGTCCATCCACGCGAATGATATTCGAGTTGCCCGCCTCAAACTCAACATCGGCGACCGAGAAAAACGGGACTTCGTAACCCTGAGGAGTACGAATGCGGACCTGCTCCAATTGCGCCAGCGTGCTGCGTTCATCTTCCGTATAGCGAACCTTCACACGCACATCGTCGCGACCGCGTTGAATGCGCAAGGCTTCGTCACCGTAATATCCCGCATGAACCTGACGCGCCAGATCTTCAAGCGTAAGCCCCAGATTGCGCGCTTCGGGTTTAATGTCGAGGCGCATTTCGTTTTTACCCGGACGGAAGGTGTCCTGAATCTGGTAAACGCCATCATAGCCACGCAAGAGGGTTTGCAGTTCCGCCGATACCGCCATCAGTTCCGCGCGATCACGACCCCGCAATGAAATCATAATGGGAGTGCCCGGAGGCCCCATTTGTCGTTCCTGGAACGTCTGGGCGATGGTTCCCGGGATTTTCCCCGTCTCCTTTTCCCACGCAACGGCCAACTCTTTGGCTTGCACCGTGCGTTTTGTGGCATCGACCAACTCGACACGGATCATGCCCAGGTTATTGCCCGGAGTGCGATCAAAAAAACTGTCACCCGTCACGCCGGTCACCGAATAGTCGTTTATGAGAATCGGATTTCCCTCTTCCGCTTCATAGCGTCCGATGACACGCTGTAGCGATTCGCTGGTATGCATGATCGCTTCGTGGGTCGTATCCATGGGTGTGCCGTTTGGAAATTCGACGGAGGCCGTCATTTCGTTGCTGCCGCCTTCTGAGAAGATAACGAACTTCACATACCCTGCGCCGACAAACGCAATGGTAATAAAAAAGAATCCAATGGCCAGCGACAACGTGATATAGCGAAAGTGCAGGGCTTGCGTAATAGTCGGCTTATAGAGCTTGAAAATCACAAAATCGATCAACCCGTTCACCCGTTTGCGATTGCGCTGAAGAACGTTCTTGGGTGTCGCATCTGCCGCTGGAAATTCCGGCAGGTGATTGAGATGCCCTGGCAATATGAAGAGGCATTCGAGTATCGACACCAGTAATGAGGCAACGACCGCAACAGGGATGATTCTCACGAAAGAGCCGAGTACGCCGTTAATGACACCAAGGGGTAGAAAGGCAATGATTGACGTCGTGACCGCCGCAAGCACCGGCATCCCGACTTCCATGACACCGTTTACCGCAGCGTGCGCGGGGCCGTCTCCGCGTCTGCGGTGAACGTAGATCGCTTCCCCCACAATGATCGCGTCATCCACGACAATACCTAGTACCATGATGAGTGCCAGGATGGAAAAGGTATTGAGCGATTCACCGAGCAACCACATGAGCAAGAGGCCGCCGGACAATGAAATAGGAATGCCCATGGTCACCCAAAAGCTCAATCGCAGATCGAGAAAGAACCACAGCGAAAAAAACACGATGGCGAGACCAAGCAGGCCATTCTTGACCAGTAACGCTATCTGATCGCTGATCATGATCGAGAAGTCGGACCACAGGGTCAGATTAATGCCTTCGGGCAGTTGCTGCTGTTTCTTCTCAACATAGGCGCGTACCTCTTTCACGATTTGAATTGTGTCTTCGCTGGGCGTTTTGGAAATCGACACCATAATGCAAGGTTCGCCGTTGAATCGCGAGATGAATCGATCCTCGGAGAAACCATCGTTGATCGTTGCGAGTTGACCCAGCTTGATTACGTCACCGTTTGGTCGCGCGACGACAACGATATCCGCGAAATCTTCACCACTGTAGTTTCTCCCTACCGTGCGCAGGCGGATTTCCTCGCCTTTGGTTCGCATCGTACCACCGGAGAGATTGACACTGCCGCGCCGTACCGCCTGAGAGACTTCCTGAAAGCTCAGGCCATATTCGCGCAGCTGTTCTTCGGAGATCTCAATGGCAATCTCGTATTCACGCGCGCCGGAAATGGCCACCTGAGATACGGAGGGAAGTGCCTGGATCTCGTCCTTAACCTCTTCGGAAAATTCCTTGATCGTGCGTTCATCGAAGTCTCCGGAAATAGCCAGGAGTATGACCTCGGTAAAAATGGTGGGCTTGCTTATACTCGGTTTTTCCGCGTTAACCGGAAATGTGGAAATGGTATCAATTCGATTGCGTACATCGCGATAGAGTACATCCGCGTCGTAGCCTTCCTTGACTTCGATTACGGCCGTGCTGAAGCTCTCGCTCGATATCGTACGATATTGTTTGATGCCCTCCATGCCGTCGATCGCTTCTTCAATCTTAAGCGAAATGCCTTCTTCAACTTCGGCAGGATCGGCACCGGGAAAGGGGACGCCTATCTGGATCATATCCACTGATATTTCCGGGAAAAACTCTTTGACCATCATTGAGCTGGACACGGCACCAAAGAGAATAATCACAACCATGATGAGGTTGATCATCACCTGATTGCGTATCATTGTGGAGATAAAACGTTTCATTAATCGGTCTCAGCAGAAGGAATTACTTGCGTATTGAGTAGCGAATTGGGAAGAGGATTGATAAGGCGCGTAGTAACGATCATGGTTCCCTCATCGATGCCTTCGCTCAGGAATATCGACTCACCAGCAATATGCGACTCGCGTACCCTGATACTATCCAGACGAAATCGGCCGTCCTCCGCAGTTTTGGCCACGAATACGGAGCGATACCCCTCGTCATCACGCGAAAAACTCACGCATTCCAGGGGGACCTCAACCACATTGTGGGCCGTTTTCCCCGGAATCGCTATCTTGCAAAACATCCCTTCCACGAGCGGTTGATCGCCACTGGTGGGACGATTCGCATCCTGTGCCGTCACTCGGGCAACGATGGCCGTCTGGCGGGTCTGCTGGTCAAACTTTTCGACGCGCTCCAGTGTACCTTTCCATTGCGACTTGCCCTGATCGCCGGTCCATCCAATCGTAACCGGAACCTTTTGGATTTGCCCGAACCAGGCAGTGCCCCGACTCCCTGTTGAATCCTGAAACTTGAGCCACTTACGGGCCACTCGCGAATCTAGCGGGATGGTGATTTCGAGTAACGAATCGTCAGCCAACGTCAATATCGGCGCGCCAGGAGACACAAACTGTCCGCGCTCAAGGGTTACGGATTTGATTCGCGCATCAAAGGTCACCGAGACCTTCGTGCGAGCGAGATTCGTCGCCGCAAGATCGGCCATGGCCTGGGAAGAGGTCAACGCATTCTTCGCTTCCTCGATTCGAATCGGAAACAAGTCGATAGACTGAGACAGCTGATCGTAGGCATCGTTGGCATTGTTAAAGCCCATCTCCGCATTGTCCACCTGACTCTGCGTACCCACTTTATCCTTCTCATACAACGATTTCACACGCTCGAATTCGCCCTTGGCGAGACCACGCGTCCGCTCGAAGGTTTTCAAACGCTCCTTGTCAATGGCGTACTGTTTGGTGAGTCTCCGTATAGAATTGGAAAGTTGATCCACGGATGCCGACGATTGAACCGCCAACGCTTCATAGTCGCGCGCATCAATTTCGAACAAGACTTCGCCCGCAGGAATGATGCCGCCGACTTCGAGATGCGGATGAATAGCCGTGACAAGTCCAGCAACTTCAGAAGCGACCTGAACCACATCGCGCGCTCGCATTTCGCCCAGGCCTTCAATGAGAACAGGGACATCTCTAAACGTAGCTTCCAGTATATCTACGCGCAACGCCTGTTCCGGGATTTCCACCTGGGCCGCAGGTTCTTTACTCCTGATAATCGCCCCGAAAAGAACATACGCTACTGCGAGGATCGCAAAGCTTGCGACCGCCCTCAATGCGACGGTGATATATCGATTGCTCATGGTTATTTCACTCCCTCGGCAGAACTGTTGGTGGGTGCGGGACGTTGCCCGGATTGTTGAATGTAGGTTTCGATGCGCTCATACACTTGAATCCACTGCTCGGCGAAATCCGGGCCGATTCCCTCAAGGAGCTCAATCAACTCCTCAAGCATCGTTTGCTCAAGCGAATCGACCGCCCGGAGTCCACGCTGTGACAGGGCCACCCGCACCTCGCGGCGATCCACGCTACTGTGTTCGCGCGTAATTGCCTTCATCTCGACCAATTTTTCAACCATGGTCGACGCCGATGGTGGGGATACATGGGTCGCCTCGGCCAATTCTTTGAGACTCATTTCCCCGTGATCGCGAATGGCTATCAGCGTCGATAGCTGGGTAAAGGTTAATTCAGCACTGAAACCGTCTGTCTCGATGGTAAACGGGCCGTGATGACGCAACACGCGATCCTGAAGTTGTTTGATCGTGCGGCGTATCTGGCGCGCCTGATTTAGGGTCGTATCGTCTGACATGAGTTGTCCACGTAAATACAGTATGTATTTTTAATCGTTAGAGACTCTAATTATTAATGAATGGAAACTTTAACATTTACTACAGGTTGGAGTCAATACCGCCTCGGCTCGAAGGTACAGTGCTTGCATAAACCCCGTTTTGACTCATCGGTTCCTACATAATGTAGGCGATTGGCAAAAAGTTGTGTCATTTTGCGGGTCGCGTTATGATCGTGTCATCTTATTGTTTCTATGAGTCTCGTTTTATGTATATCTACAATGCAATCAAGGTGTTACCCAATAATTTCGAGGAATATCGAAACGAGCTCGTTCCCGCCTATCGGGACCTCTACGGCAAAATCGCAGCACAGGCCTACGCAACCGCCCTCCCGGACAATTTTGTCCGAAATATCTCCCATGACCACGTGATTGCAATAGCCGCATTCTCCCGGGAGCGAGCCCTAGGCATAATTGTCGCCTCGATGAACGGAAACCAGGCCAGAATCGAATTTATCCACCTGCTTCACGGCGCTGAAAACGAGGGAATCGAGGCCCGTCTCATCGAAGAAGTCGTGCAGGCACTTCGGATTCGAGGCGCAGTATCGATTCTCGTGGAGACCATTCCATTTTGCGCGGTGGATATCGATGGACCTCTGGCCGGGTTAGGGTTCTCTTCGGTAGAACGTACGTTGATGCGCGCCGAGCTCGATTCCGTTGTGCCCCACCGGCATTCAGGGCACTCCGAAATCTGCACCAACATGGACGATCCAGCCCTCGCGACCCTCCTGCAAACCTCTTTTGCCCGAGATGCCGCAGAGAAGGTTACCAAAAGCCTCGGCACTATCGAGTCCACAGCCGGCGTGCTGAAAAACTATGAGAGGGGACTTTACGGCCCTGTACGCCCGGAATGGAGCCGGATTGTCAGGGCTAAAGGGAAAATCGCCGGCATCGCGCTGGGTAATGCGCTCGCTTCGGACACCGGATTCATATTTCAGATTGCGGTTCATCCAGATAACTGGGGTCAGGGCTACGGTGGCCTATTGATGCATGATCTTTTGGCGCTGTTTCGTGTTGCCGGAATGGACCACGTGATGCTGGGTGTTACCCAGTCGACCCCTGCGCACGACTGGTATAAACGTATGGCGTTTCGAGACCATCGGCACGTTACCGTATATGGCTGGCATAAGGATACGGTTCATTCATCCCGTTAGGGTGTGATAGGCTGGGAAGCACGAGGATACCTTAACGATGAGGGCACTATGATGAGACTGTTTCTCTGCCTGACGATGCTTGTGTTTACGGTCATGAATGGCTACGCACAAGTGGAAGTGCGACTGATTCCAGAGATCGTCTCCTTGCAAAAGTTCTCCGACGATCCGGTCAAGCTCGTGGATGCTGCGCGGCGTTATCAATTGCAACAGGCCGATTTAACTGGCTGGGATCTAGAGCTTGCCCACAGGCACGATGAAGCGGACGAAAACGCATCGAGAGACAGCAAGGCAGACCAGATACGCAAGCGCACGGCGAACATGAAGGCCGTGTGGGACTATGTCTTGGGTGAATACCCCAACAACCCAAGGGCACTAAACTATTTTGGTGAGTTTTGGTACGACTATGGCGGCGATACGAATAAAGCGATAACGTATTGGAAACGATCCGCAGCCTTGGATCCGTCAACGGGCTTCGCGGACAACAATCTTGGTCTGCATTATTTTCACACGGGGCAGTACAAATTCGGTCATAATTATCTTCAGAAAGCATTGACAGCGGACGAAACGAATCCGGATTTTCTATTCAACATCGCCCAGATGTATCTGACGTATTTCGTACAGCTTGAGGAAATTCTGAAAAAGGATCGCAAGAGACTTTTTCGGGAAGCGATGAGGTATTCGAAAGACGCAGCCAAGTATGCGCCTGACGATTTCGAGATAGTGCAGGACTATGCGGTGAACTTTTTCGCGGGCGCGAATTTGGGTGTGGAGGTCGATTGGAAGACAGCCGCGGATGCTTGGGTGGACGTGCGTGCGTTGGTCACCAATCGCGAACAGCGCTTTTACACCCTACTGAACGAAGGACGCTGCTGGACGCGGGACGAAGATTCCGCGCGCGCGCTCGAGCGTTATGAGCAAGCACTTGCGTTGCGGCCCCAGAGCATTATCACGCAAGAGCTGGTGGTCAAAACAAAGGCTGCGCTCAAGCAACCATGAGTCAGGGAACGTCGTGACAAAACGGACCCTATTCAGGCAGGTCGGTAGTAAACGCCGCGCGATCAGTTGGATAGGCCTGATCGGATGCGCGAGCCTGGTTTCGCTGGTGATGCTATCCGGCATTCGATTCTTCAAAGTTCCTTCGCGCTCCATGGAGCCCACGCTGTACCCAGGAGATTTCATCGTTGCCAGACAAAGCAACGACTATCGCAGAGGGGATGTAGTCGTATTTCGAGACCCGGATAACGATGCCGAATATCTTGTAAAACGTATTGTGGGAATCGGCGGCGACATCGTGGAGGTTCAGGGAGGCGCGGTTTTTTTGAACAATCGTTACGCCTCAGAACCCTATCGCCATAGCCCGATAGACTATTTTATGGAATCCTATACCGTGCCCGAGGGGGAATACTTTATGCTCGGCGATCATTCGAACTCCAGCATTGACAGCCACAACTGGGGAGCCACATCGTCGGCTGATTCCGGGGACGATGCCCAAAAGGGTACCCCACGCAGCATCCCTGCGGACTTTGTCATCGGACGAGTCGTGCGCGTGTATCTGCCACTGGATCGGAAAGGACCCATCACGCGTTATCCGTTGCGGGGCATGGTCGCGCTGTAGTCTTGGCAATCCGAGCCGACTTCAATGTACAATAATAGTAACGATTGCCACACAAAGTGGCCCGGGATATCCACCATGAGCGATTATTATCAACAAGAAGCACGATCCGGTTTTCGTACCGAAGGAATTACCTACGTTGTGCACGCGCTCATTATGCTCAATGTGTTGGTTTTCGTCGTGCAACTGATGCTGGACGTTCCCTTCGGCGATTTGCGGGTGATTGACTCGCCGGGCGGCGAGAATACCGTCACCTGGCTCGGATTCATGCCCTCCGCCGTGATGAGCGGATTTATCTGGATGCCACTCACCTACATGTTCCTACACGGCAGTCTGATGCATCTCTTCGGAAACATGCTCATGCTGTTTTTCTTTGGGCCCGAAGTGGAACGGGTACTGGGTTCCCGCCAATTCCTGAGATTTTATCTGTTGTGTGGTGGTCTCGGTGTGCTGGCCAATTTCGTGACGATGATTACGCCGGCATGGAATCCCAACGTGTTGGTGATCGGGGCGAGTGGCGCGACATTGGGCGTGCTGGTCGCATTTGCTATGATAGAGCCCGACAGGAAGATTTTTCTGTTTCCCATACCCATCCCGATTACGACGCGATTCCTGGTCATGTTTATCATCGCCATGAATCTGATGTCCGCCGCTGGAGGTGCATCGGGAACCTCGTTTGCCACGCACTTCGGTGGTATGGGGGTCGCCTTTGCCTATATGAAATGGCGTCCCATGTTTATGCGCATGAAATGGCGGCGGCAAGGTGCCTCCAAAACGGCGACGCGACCCGTGGAAAAAGGGTCGGATGAAGAGAAAATGGCAGATGCGATTGACAACATCTTTGACTTTAAGAATCGGAATCGATAGCAGGTATTCATGTTTGGATCGGGTATACAAGAAATTATCATACTGATGATCGTCATCGGCGTATTGAGCGCGACAGGACTATGGCCACGCATTATCCAGGGATTTCGGGAACTGCGCGGGGAATCATCGGATGCCATGTCGCCACAAGACATGGAAATGGCCTACAAAATTCTGGGCCTGTCACCGTCATCCAGTTGGGCCGAAATCGAACGGGCGTATCGGCAAAAAGCACAGGTTCATCATCCGGACAAAGGCGGGGATGAAGATGCGATGCGCGTACTCAATGATGTGTACGCAAAACTCAAGAAGGTCAAGCGCCCCTGATTCTTGAAATCAGGCTAGACTGTATGGTCGTTTTCAAGCCTGCTCTTCAGGCTACGATATTCTTCACGCCAGTCCAGGTTCTGCCGGCGTTCCGGGCTCAAACGCTTCTCACCAGCATCAAATCGGGATGCCTTGGGCATTCTACGCAGGGCACGTTTTTTCGCTGGACCCCGGCGGTCGCCTTTGCGACGCTCCGCGTGGCCCAAATGTGTATCCTCGTCCTTGCGGAATCGATAATAGAGGATCACCCCTAAAACGACAGCCCAAGCGAGCGGGATCAAGCTTGTTTGTAACATACCCATAATAATTGCCCATGCACAATTTTAAACCGTTAATTATAAACAGATAACCGTGCCCCACGCCAACTATTATTTACATTCAGGAGTGCCAAGAAATGAAATTCCCATGTATTTACGGGGTATACAGGGCGCCTATTCGTTCCCAAGGTATTTCATCACAATCACCGTCATGTCATCGGTCGATTCCTTGCCGTTCATGTACTTCTCAACATCACGGCGCGTGTTTCGGAGAATCTCGTCAACCGATGCCTTTGCGGTGGATTCCACGCTTTGCTGGATATTGGATTCGCCGTATAACGTGTTCTCGTGATTGCGCGCGTCGGTCAGGCCGTCGGAAAAAATATAAATCGTGTCACCGGGCCGCAACGCCACATCATGCACTTCGTAGGTCGCCTGATTGACGATGCCCAGGGGGAAACCTGATGACTCGACCAGCCACTCGGACTTGCCAGTATCCGCGCGCACCAATATAGGAGCAGGATGGCCTGCAGAGGTATAGCGCGCGATCCCGGTCTGAGTATCGATCACGAGCAGAAACAGGGTGACAAAGCGATGGGTTGCGCCTACCCGTTTATGAAACTCGTTGTTGGTTCGGTACAGCAATTCAGCAGGGTCATGAAATTCGTTGGAAAGGGTTCGCAGGGCGCTTGCACACTGAGTGGTCAGCAATGCGGCGGGCACTCCTTTACCGGTAGCATCCCCAAGCACAAGCCCAATTTTGTTATCTTCCAATTCGAGAAAGTCATAGAAATCCCCACCGACTTCTTTACTGGGTTGACTCCACCCAATCAGTTCCAGGCTGGGCACTTGAGGCGGCTCATCCGGCAGCAAGGCCTGTTGCATTTCGGACGCGATGCGAAACTCGCTTTCCAGACGTTCACGTTTGCCTGTTTCACGTTCGAGCTCGTGCATGTATTCCTGAATCGAAATCGCCATCACGTTAAAGGACTGCGCCAATTCATTGAATTCGTCTTTGCGCTTGAGTTTCATCCGGTAATTAAGATTCCCCTCACCGAAGGCCTGGGCTCCCTTTGAAAGTTCCAGCAGAGGTTTCGTCAATCCGCGGCTGACGAACACACATACAAGGAGCGCGCTGAAAAACAGAATGCTGCCGATCACGGCCAATATACCCAGTCGGTCGCCGATCAAGCGAGCTTGGCGTTCGGAACTGTGCATAACGAACAGGCAATACCGCGAACCGCTGTCCGAAGGGTACGACAGTGGCGTGATAACGCCCATGTCCGAACCGAAGATGTTGAAACTAAAGGGGTTCACAGGGTCCGACACAAGGGTCACGACGAATTCTTCAATGAAACTGTCAATGGTGTCGCGCAATTCCTCGGAAGGAGCAAAATCCTCTCCTGTGACCTCTGCCAACAAATGGCCTTCATCACTAACAATGATCATCATGCGAAACTCTTCGCTGACCATGTGGCGTTCAAGAAGCGACTGAACCCCGAACGAATCACGCACGAGTTCCGAGGAAATTGGATCGATGATTGCCGGTCGCTGTTCAATAAGCGTGAGGAGCGGCTGGAGGCTGCTGTCCGCAGGGTGATCGCTGTTCGCCAACTTTTGGAGTTCGCGCTCCAGGGCCTCATGGTGCGTAATCTGGGCGTTCAGATAATTTTCGGCATTTTCCTTGAGCTCGAGTCCGTGGCTGATATTCGGATTAATCAGCTCGGTGAGTGTGCGGCCTTTGTACCAGCCGCTCGTCCACGTATCGTAGAGCAGAATCCCGATTTGGGATAGTGACATGACAACAATGACGAGAAAAAGAAGGGTTGAGAAGGTTAGATTGAGGCGGGTTCTGAAACGTAGGGCCATCAGATTCCCGATCCGGGCTGAACGGTCTCCTTAAAGCTGGAGCAGGCTGAATCGATCGTGTCGTCATTGTGTATCGTGAACATTTTGTCGAGATTCGTGATTCGGAACACGTTGTAAATGTCGTTGTTGAGGCCCCACAGGTGAACCGGTTCGCCATCAGGTTTTAGTGCCTCGTTGATACGCAACAATTCGGTCAATCCCGCGCTGGACATGTAGTTGATGTTCTCAAAGTTGATAATCAATTTGGGATTCGGATGTTCCTCGACGTAGGCCAGAGCCTGCGCCCCGAAGGACGCGACATTGGTGCCGTCGAGCATCTGTGTATGTGTAATCGTGCCCACAGTAATACCGTCGTGTGTGTTGAATTCTAATTCCAGGGATATTTCACTCATGACGTCTCTCAATTAGACTACGCGCTAAATCGAATGGTTTAGGCGCAACAGTTGCAGAAGGTATCGCGGTTGAACGTCATCTCAAGGCAATTATTTTCGCCATGGAATTCAACATTCTCCATAAACGCCTTGATCAAACATACCCCACGGCCCCCGAGTTCACTACATTCCGACATCATCACCGATTCAGGATTAAAACCCCCGCCCTCATCCTTCACCGTAATCGTGCAGATATCGTCGTGCTCTTCAATATTGATGGTGACCGTGCAATCGGGCTTATTCTGATTCCCGTGCACCACCGCATTAACCAAAGCCTCCTCCAGACACAAGCGAATATTGAAGGTATGGTCCGCATTACACCACTTGTGTTCAGCCAGCACATCCAGCGCTTCCGAAAGCGTTTCAGCGATGGCATCCGTGGTGCTCTTAAGCTCTTTTTTATACACTGTTTTCATCAATCATGACCGTCTAGTTGTCGTCAGGGCATAAAATACCAAAGAAATAGTACCACAAAACGGACCGCATTGAAAGCTTAATTTAGCATTATTAGCATAATAGCGAGCGCCGGTACCCAGCTTAATCAATCAATATTTCAGCGCCTTGAACCATTGTGTTACATTTGAGATCAACGATTCAGGCCTATCGTGCGTGTATCTATACAAGGCCTAACGAAAGTGTACTTATGAGTCAGGATTCAACAGAATCAACGGCGCCGTTGATGGGAATCGCGTGGACCGGAATTTCCGGGGCACGGGAAAGAGAGCCGTCAACACCAGTGGATGAACGAATTGAACAGGCGAAGGTGGGTGATAGCGCTGCTGTGGAGCAGTTACTAAACGCCCATCATGCGTAGGCGTACCGGATTTGCTATCGAATGATGGGAAATCGTGAGGATGCCCAGGATGCCGCACAGGAGACACTCGTGCGGATGCTGCGCAATCTCGCGAAGTATGATCCCGCCCGGCCCTTCGCGCCGTGGCTGTATTCGATCGCCATGAACGTATGCCGGGACCAAATGCGTAAACGTAAACGCCATCACACAGAACCGATCGAGAACGTGCCCTCCGAGAAACTGGCGATAGCCCCGGATACGGTGCGAAAACTCACGGTGGATGAGCAGATGGCCGTATTGGAGGCCGGGCTTGCGACCTTGCCGCAGAAAGAACGGGCCGCCATTGTGTTGCGGGACATCGAAGGGTTAACCACCCGGGAAGTCGCGCAGACACTCGGCACTCGTGAACAAACCGTGCGCTCGTAGATTAGTCGTGCACGGGTGAAACTGAAAGCGTATCGGGACGCGATACAAAGGAACGAGCCATGAGATGTGAATCGATGAAAGAAAAGATTGCACTTTACGCGACGGGCGACTTGCCATCGAAGGAAGTGTCGAATGTCGAACACCATCTGAATTCATGCGTGGCTTGTGAAATGTATCACGAAGAAATGCGCGGGTTGGCTGATGAATTGCAAACGTTGAGCACGATGGATGTGCCCGGCCTGAATACGGCTGCGGTGTTCGACGCGCTTGAGCAGCCGGTGAATCATTCCCGGTCGTGGCGCGTGCCTGCCGTGGTATCGGCCTTCGCGGCCCTGCTGATTGTGTCGAGCCTGCTACGCCCTGACGTGCTGAACGATACACCAGTCGAAATTAAACTAACGAAGACGGTGCCTGCCGAGACTGTGCAACATCTGGAAGCGGCTGCTCCAGTCATTCCGGATGCCGAGTTTGCCAGCGATCTGGTTCAGGACGTGCCGTCTACGAAAATAATACTCTACACCGATGACCCGAACGTGGTAATCCATTGGTTTGGGGATTAAAGGAGAAAAATGAATATGCGAAATATATGTCGATATACGATGATATGTTTAGTCCTATGCGCGAGTGCCACCGCAGAACTTAAGCAGGACTTACCCTTAGTGGTCGATTTTGAAGTCCGGGTCGACCCCGATAAGTTAAAAGGCATTCTAGACCGAATCCTGATACTTGAAAATATGGACGAAAAGGCGCAGATAGAGATTGTTCCCTGAGAACAGAAACTACGTTTCTCCGGTATCAAGGAGGAGACGGCGGAAATCATATGGGTCGTTCAAGGATTTGAGGATGGAAGCCCGATGGACGATGATTCGGGGATACTCGATCCGATAAGAAAACTATATGGGATCGACAGTAGCGAATATCAGACGAAAGTTCATTTCCAATCGGTCGATCATCGTGAATTGAAAAAGGTCCTGGATAAGATTATTGCCGAGGCGCACAGCCCGATGATGCGCGTTGTGTCGGCGGATAAGGAGTTTATTCAATTCAGCGGAAACGAGGGTGAGATAAAAGAAGTTCTCGATATCTTGATCGCCCTTGAAAACGGAGAGTCCGTTTCGGTACCGGGTAGCGAAGATCAGATCGCACCGATTCGCGCGTTGTTCGAGCGTGGGCAAGAATCCTTTGAATTAACGAATCGCTTGAAGAACGGCGTGACCGACAAAATTCAGGAACTGGCCCAGATGTTTAGTTCCAATCTCAACGGTGGCTTTGGGGGAGGTTTTACGGCGAGGCCGAATGGTGGCGACACCGTCGCACTCACGATACACATCAGTGAGTCCCTCGGTTGGCTTCGCGTATCCGGCCCCAAGGAAAAAGTCGAGGAATTTCGCACATTAGTTGAAGAAGTAGACGTGAAACCCGCGAATGTCGAGCTGACGTTTTATCTGGTGATGGCCTCGCACGAAAACAAGAGAAGTTCGAAGTATCCACCTGCAATTGATTCCGCAATCAACCAAATTGAAAAGACGTTCCAATACGAATCGTTTGATTTGTTGGATATCATCCAGCTCCGCGCTCGCGAGGGAAGCCGCGTGAACCATTCATCTGGCTTTCCGTTGTCGAAAGTTAATACGGACGAGTTTAGTTACGATAGCCTGAAGATCGCCATTGAAGTCGGCAGAGTCTCGATGTATGAGCAGAGTGGGAATGACGTCTTTGATTTCGACGTGGATCTCATCGTCGGCATGACGCGAGCGATAGTGACCGCTCAATCGGATGTGAATCCGAATAGTGGATTCCAGTCTCGTAATGCGATAAGTCGAGTGAATGTCGGCGCGCGCATGAATTCCTCGCTCGATGTGCGCGAAGGTCAGTCGGTCGTGCTCGGCAAGAGCAACTTCGATCATTCAGAGGATGCACTCTTCGTAATCGTCCAGGCGAAGCGCGTGCGTGATGACAGGCGTCCGCTAAACTGAAGCATTGTGCGCCTTTGGGAAGATAAATCGTTAAGTAGTTTGAATTAGAAATTCCGAACCAAGGCTTCCTGAATCGCGCCACGTTTCTTGGCGTTGGAATTGATGTTGCGATTCGCGGATACCGCTTCGATCTTAAAGCCATCGATATTGTACAGATCGCGGATGAATTCGGTATAGGAATTCGACAGCAGGACCTTCACGCCCTTCGCGTGGAGGTCTTTGCAGGTCTGGGCAAGCAGTCGCTGTGAATCTTCACCAAAACCACCCTTCGCGTAACTGGTGAATGAGGCGGTTTTGGACACAGGGTCGTAAGGCGGATCGAAATAGACCAGATCGCCCTTTTCAACGCGCTCGATGATGGTCGCGAAGTGGGTGGCTTGTACATTCGCCTTTTTGAGTGCTTTGGCGCAAGCTCGTAGATTGTCTTCGTCACAGATGGCAGGATTCGTGTAGCTCCCGATAGGTACGTTGTAAAGTCCCTGATTGTTCTCGCGGTAGAGACCATTAAATCCGGTCTTGTTGAGATAAATGATGCGAGCGGCATGTTGCACTAGGTTGCGAGGTCCACCAGAGGCAACGTCGTCGCGCAACGCTTCTCGGACTTGATAGTAGTAGGGTTCCGCATGTTTCTTCTTGTGCATCTTCAGCAGTCTAATTAACGCCTCAACATTCTGTTGCACGCCTTCATAGGTCGCGACCAGTCGAGGATTGTAATCCGCAAGATACGCTTTTTTCTTCAGCCGTTTCGTGCGTTGCATGGCGTAGAATAGTGCAGCGCCGCCCATGAAAGGTTCGTGATAGCGCCCAAAGTCACCCGCCGCATCCACGCGCGCAAGCAGTTCGTTCAGCAATTGTCCCTTACCGCCGACCCATTTGAGAAAGGGACGCGGTGTCTCGAGATTGTTGGTTTTGCGCGTCATAGGCCGAAATACAACTCCAGCCATTTCTCGAGATCGCACAATTCGACCGCCATGCCGGTTGAAAGGAGATACGATTTGATGTTGGTCGAAAATCCTTCGCCGCTGTACACAACGATGCCACGAATTGGCCATGCACGGATGTCTTCAATCGTCGCCGGAATCTTTTCTTCTGCGCTGCCTTTGCTGCCCTGGTATTTGCATTCGAGTCCGAGACTCACGCGGGTCGTGGGGTCTTTGAGCACGACATCAATATTGCGTTTCGCGCCCCAAATACGTCGACCGACCACCACTTCGATCTCAGCAACCAGGCCCAACCCTGCACCCATAGTCGCGACCGCGTCGCGTAGTTGATTCCCATTTTCCACCGCTTTCGCCTTGCCAGACATGCAACCCCCTTGAAACGCATTCTACTTTCTTTGCCGAGAAAAAGAAAGGTTGCCAGCATTCAATGCGCATTGAATGGAAATTTGACTGTTTTGCCGTATTTCTTCTAGTATTTTTTGATGCGCCACTTCTATGCCTTCTTTCTTCTAATTGTTCTCACTATCATCGTATTCGGTCAGACAGCCTCCTTCGATTTCGTGGAAATCGATGACCAGGTGTATCTGCTGGAAAACCCACAGTTCAACGGCGGGCTCACGCTGGAAAACATCAAGTGGAGTTTTACCACGGGTTATTTCTTGAACTGGCATCCGGTGACCTGGCTCTCCTATTTTCTGGACAACACGGTCTACGGCATGGATGCACGCGGCTATCACATCAGCAACCTCATTATTCACCTCCTGGCCTCGTTGCTGTTGTATTGGGCACTTTTCAAAATGACGGCGTGCAGTGCAGAAAGCCTGATTGTCGCCGTGCTCTTCGCGTGTCATCCGCAGCACGTGCAATCGGTCGCGTGGGTTGCCGAGCGCAAGGATGTTCTGAGCGGATTTTTCATGGCGCTCACCTTGCTCCTCTATCATCGGTATACGGTGACGAAAAAACTCAGTGCCTACCTATTGGTTCTCCTGGTGTATGCACTCGGTCTGATGTCCAAACCCATGCTGGTCACGCTTCCTTTCGTATTGCTCCTGCTCGATTTCTGGCCGCTAGGACGTCTCGCCGAGCGATCCGAAATCCGGCGCGCGGTATTGGAAAAACTGCCGATGCTTGCCATGGCCATCGCGTCTTCGATCATCACCTTTGTTCTTCAGCGTGGGGGAGGAGCGACATTGACCGTCGAAGCCTTCGGATTCGATGAGCGTGTCGCGATTGCGATTCAAGCCTACGGGGCCTATTTATGGCGAACCGTGTTCCCTTTCGGATTCACATTTTTCTATCCACTTCCACAAGAAATTAACTATCTGTGGGTATCGATCACGCTGGCCATCCTCGTGATTATCAGTGTTGTTGCCTGGCGCACACGAAAAATCCACCCCTATGTGCTGGTCGGTTGGTTGTGGTATCTGGGCACACTGTTTCCGGTAAGTGGACTTGTGCAGACGGGCCAGCAGGCCTCTGCCGATCGGTATACCTATATCCCGCTCATTGGGATCTTTATCGCGCTCGCATTCTACATCCACCCGCGAATTGAAGCGTTGCCCAAGGGCCGAAAGGTGATGCGCTTCGGCTATCCTGCAATCGCGATCATCCTGGTTGTGCTTGCAACGCTCGAAACGTCGTACTGGAAAAACACGGAGACTCTGGCCGCCCGAGGAATTGTGGTTCGCGAGGATAACTATCAGGCCTATCGCCAGCTGGGCAACGTCTACCGCAAAGAGGGCAACGCACCACAGGCCGAGCGCATGTACCGAAGCTATTTCGAGTACGAGCCGGACAGCCGCGATGTGCATATCGATTTGGCCACGGTGCTGCAGAATCAGAAGAAGTTCTCAGAAGCCGAAACAGTTCTGGACGCATGCATCGAAAAACACCCGGAATTTGCCAGAGCGTATTACAATATGGGCGTCCTAAAGGGCGTGCAAGGCGATTTCGCGACTGCTCAAAAATGGTATGTCGAAGCCATCGCATTTCCGAATCCACGGCCCAATTATTACATCAACTACGGAAACGTGTTGGCGCGACTCGGACAATTGGAGTCGGCACTGGAACAATACGACGCGGCCATCGAGTTGAATCCCTTGGACCACGTGGCCCATCACAGTCGGGCAGGCGCATTGTTCGGATTGCAACGAACCGAAGAGGCATTTGCTGCCGTGCAACAGAGTATCGCTCTCGATGGAAGTTACGAGCCGGCTCGATCACTACGCGCAGCCATTCAGGCCAAGTTGAAGGCGGGGCAGTAGTTCGTCACCGTTATCTCTTCGGCAACACACCCACCCACGAAAGAATGCGGTACTTGATAATCATAAGGGCCATTTCGATACCGAGCAGTACGGCGCGCGGCACACTTCCTGTGACGGAGGATTCACCAACGCGTTTTTTGTAGTTCACCGGGATTTCGGTGAAGCGATGTTTGTTCAAAATCGTCAACAACATCAGTTGCGGTCCGAAAGCCGAGCCGCCGACGGTGAATTGGGGTCGTATATCTTCGTAAACTTCGCGTTTGAGCAGGCGCATCGAACAACCCACGTCGGTGAGGATGGTCGTGTTGAACAGGAATTCCATCAGTTTGCCGACGCCCCAGTTTCCGAATTTTAGCGCGATCCCCATGTTCGCGCCTTCCCAGACGAACTGTTGCGAGGTGCGTGTGCCGAAAACCACCGGCACGTCGTCGGAGTACGCGAGCAATTTGTAGACATCGTTTCCCGAGAAGGTACCGTCCGGCTCCGAGATAATCAGCAAGTCGCCTTCCGCTTCATCGAGTCCTTTCCAGATGGCGTGGCCGTATCCCTGCTCTGATTCATACACGAGACGCGCGTCGGTTTGTTTCACTTCTTCGTCAGTACCTTCAGCGGCGTTATTGTTGACGACGATAACCTCGTCGACATGCTCGCAACTAAAGAAATCTTCAATGGCCTCGCGGATGGAATCTTTCTCGTTGTAGGTGGGGAAAATTATCGAAACTTTTTGGTTACGCCACATGAAGTTTTACCAATAGGTGTACAAGATGGCTTCAGTGAGCCAGCATTGCAGGGCCAGAAACGCCAGTGTAAGGGCCAAAGGTTGCAGGGAGTTCGTTTTCTGCGTCATTTGGGCCATGAAATATCCCGCTGGAATGAGAACGAAGGGCAGGATATACATGGCCGAGCGTTCTCCTTCTCCGCGAGCGAGATACAGTATATCGAAAGCCACGAGAGTGATCCCAATTATCACAAAGAGCGCACGGTGATCGCCGCCTCGCTGGAAAATCTGTCGAATGCACAGAAGGGACACGGGCAGTCCGGCGAAATAAAACCAGCTCAACGGGTTAAGAATTTTGAACACCCAGGAAGGGTAGCGCGGATCATAAATGTCCAGCATCGCCTGATCCGTGTCGAACTGGGCTTTGGAGAGTTCGAATACATTGAACACATTGAAGCCGGACCACAGCCAGACGAGATAATGCGTTAGGAGCAGGCTGGCAATCATGCCGCCCGCCGTCACGACGACGTTGAAGCGCGTCTTGCTCTCCCGGAGTTTCCAGAGGCCCATCAAGCCGAAGAAGGCCCCGATGGAGACGAGAGAAAATGATATGAGGCTGCAGAACGCGTACATCACCCCCGCCGCGAGCGCGTATCGCAGTGTCCCGCGGTTGATCGATAGCGTGAATAAGAACAACGTAAAGAGCGTGAAGGGCATGAAGGTGATATCGGCACTCGTCGCGGAAAAAATGACGATGGTCGGCACGAAGATGTAAAGCAAGGTGGTCTGAATCGCGACACGTTGATTAAACAATTCGCGTATCCAAAGATAAAACGGCACCACGCTGAACGCGCCGAAGGCCATCGTCGCCAACGAGAGCCCGAGAGGACTCTGGCCCACAATGTAGGACATTAGCCATAGAATAACGATGGGGCCTGGAGGATGTACTTTCGCATGCATCGAGAAGTACTCGTGGATCTCTTCATACCTCGCGAACAGGGCTTTAATATTTCCGACCTTGCCGATGTCGCCGATGTACTCGTAGCTTTGGCGGTTGTAGGCATCCGAGATACCGTCAAGGCCGCCGCGCATCATGGCGATTGAAGCGGGTAGGACGAACGCGAGCAGGATAAACCACGCGATCAAGCGACCTTCGGTTCCCTTGCCCATATCCGACTCGAGCAGACGGTGGTGCTTCAGAGCGCTAAGGGTTACGAACAACAGCGTGGGTACCACAAGCATCGCCTGCACAATCCACAACAGATTATCGAACTGAAATGCGGGGCGCAGAAAGGCATAAAATGGTGCGGGATGTCCGTAGATCCCCTCGATACCCACCGTCCACATGAACGTCACAAGAATGAAATAGGCCACGGCCAAGCGGATGTAGCTACCGGCCAACGCACGCGTTTCGGACGACAAAGGTCCTCGTATAGTGGATAATGGTGTCATCGGCATCCCATTGTAGCGATTCGGTCGTTGGTGAGTCCACGTACCGGGGTAAGGCATCTATTCCATAAACACAATGGGCGGAACCTTTTAGGGGGGCCAAGGGATAAAGTCCCTACTGATGTTGCAGTCATCGTGATTTTGACTTGGTTTTCGGGTCCTCTGTACAATTCACGCTGGTAGACGCTGAATCGGGGGGTTCGATGCACGAGTTGTATGATAGCCACTGGGACCATTTTAATTCGTCCCAGGGAATGAAACTATCCATTGCGATTTCCGTGATCTTTCATGCCTTCGCGGGCTACTGGGTCATGATGGAACTCTACGCCCCCATACCCAAGCCCAAACCCATTACAGTGCAGTTGGAGTTCGTTGCGCCGTTTGTGCCGGAATCCGAAATCAAGCAGGCGGAAAATGCGCCGCCACCTCCTCCTCCTCCGCCACCACCGCCCAAGAAAGAAGAACCGAAGCCCAAGCCCGAACCCATGCCGGAGCCCAAGAATGAAGAACCCAAACCAAAACCGGTTGAAAAGAAGCCTGAATCGAAGAAGGTGGAAAAGAAACCGGATCCGCCGAAACCGAAACCCAAGCCACCGAAACCCAAGCCAAAACCACCGGCGCCCAAGCCGCCCGAACCCAAACCGGAAGTCGTCGCCAAGGCGCAGCCGGTGCAGGGTGTGCAGACGAAGAGTTTGCCGCATATTCTTTCGACCTGGGGGCGTATGGTGCAGCGTAAGGTGGATATGCAATGGCGCAAGCCTTCCGGGGTCAAGATGACTCAGGATAATTATCAGGTGCATATTTCGTTTTGGGTGGACCGGAATGGTAACCTGTTGGGCAAGCCGGAGATTGTCAAAAAGGCAACCGATCTGGCTCTGGGGGAATCGGGCTTACGAGCCATTCAAGCAGCACTACCGTTGCCACCGTTACCCAATGAATTTGAGGGTAGCGAGCAGCAAATCGTATACGTATTCAGTCTGATCGACAAATAAAAATGGGGGAATCCTTGTGAAGGTAACCAATATTCTATTTACTATTATGCTCGGTGTTGCATTGATAGGCGCTTCGGCTCAAGACCCGATTCAGTTGGAGGCGGAGCGTGGCGGCGCAGATAACCGAATCCCGGTCGCGATCCCAGTCTTCCCGACCGATGTCGCCACGTTGAAGTATGGCGACGCGCTTGCCAAAATCATGGCGCGGGATTTCGCCTTTGAAGGTGAGTTCGTGATTGTTCCTGAAACCGAATACCCTGCGCGTTTTCGTGGTTTGCCTTCCGACTTCTCGAAAATAAACTTTGAGAATTGGCGTGTCACACGCGCTGAGCATCTCGTGCATACCACGTTGCGTCAAGAAGGCAATCAGATGGTTGCCGAGAGCCGTCTCTTCGACATTCTTACCTCGCAGCAGGTGGTCGGTAAAAAATTGTCCGCCGATACCGCCAAAGAAGCCCGACTCATGGCGCACATGTTCGCCGATGAGAGCGTACGGTTTCTGACCGGCGTTCCCGGTATCGCTACGACGGAAATCGCCTTCAGCGGTGCCAAAGGAAAGGGCACGGTGAAAGAAATCTACATTGCCGATTACGATGGCGGCACGCTAACGCAAGTGACGCATCACGGGGCACTCTCGATTCGACCGGAGTTTTCGCCGGATGGAACACGCATCGCCTACCTTTCCTATAAAGATCGCTTTCCGTTTCTGTATGTCTACGACCGTCGAACCGGAAAATCCACGCCGCTATCTACGCGATCCGGATTGAACCATGCGCCCGCGTGGTCTCCGGACAGTCGCAAGATAGCGCTGACCTTGAGCAAGGACGGGAACACGGAGATTTACATAAAGAATCCGGACGGATCAGGCGAGCAACGGTTGACCAATGATCGCGGCAGTGATACGTCGCCCACCTTTTCGCCGGACGGTCGCCAAATCGCTTTTGTGACCGATCGCGCGGGTCGTCCCCAGATTTACGTGATGAATGTGGATGGCTCCAATCCGCACCGCATCTCCTACCAGGGCGGTAGCTCGTATGACCCCGCGTATTCTCCGGACGGTCGTTACATCGCCTACATCGTCGAGAAATCCGGCGAAGGCCTCGAGCTCTACATCATGAACACCGACGGCAGTAGTCCGCGTCAACTCAGCTTCTCCGGCGGCAGCAACGAATCGCCGAGCTGGTCCCCCGATTCACGACACGTCATGTTCGGATCGTCGCGCGGCGGGAATTCGCAACTCTATACCGCAACGCTTTCCACCGGCGTGATCCAAATCGTGCCGAATTTGAATCACATGAAATGCGAAGGCGCCACCTGGGGTCCGAGACGCCTAGCCAGTCAGACCGCCGTGCGATAAACCGCGAGAACGGAACAAGGGCAGTTTAACGCAGATGCGCAGAGAACCGCAACCGCATTCCCAATCGAGGATACAAAGTATCCGTCTGTCTTTCTTTTGCTTCTTCCACCCTTTGCGTCTTTGCGTTAAAGCACTTTGAAGTTCTCCGTGTCTCTGTGTTCTCCGTGATGCATCGCGGTGACAGGAGGTCCGTAGGGTTGCGGGGCATTTAGCCCATGGCATCGTAGCTGGCTCGTTGGGTGGCACCGAGCATTTGCACGAAGGTATTGAGGTAGGCGGAATCGAGTCCTGTGGATTCTTCCTGGGCCATGAGTTGGAGTGCGTCGTAGGTGGTGAGGGCTTCTTTGTAGACGCGTTTGGTTGTGAGGGCGTCGAAGATATCGACGATGGTGGAGATTGTAAGCTTCCCCTAAATCGGCACATTTCATAAGTAGAGGTTTTCTGGCACACTGAAAGGTCAGGAGGTCTTTATGAAGAAGTCGCGTTTTACGGAATCGCAGAT
>JAYGCN010000003.1:0-14831 GCA_046583315.1 Candidatus Hydrogenedentota bacterium | reverse complement strand
TTTACTCGCTCTCCTGTTGGCCCCCTACCTACGTAAATTCGGCCAATACACGGTCCCCGATTTCGTCGGGACTCGTTACTATTCCGATGTCGCACGAATCGTCGCCGTCATCTGTGCCGTATTCGTATCGTTAACCTATGTCGCCGGCCAAATGCGCGGAGTGGGCATCGTATTCAGCCGCTTCTTGCAAGTGGACATTGAAATCGGGGTCATGATCGGCATGGCCATCGTCGCCTTTTTTGCGGTACTCGGTGGCATGAAAGGCATCACCTGGACGCAAGTCGCCCAGTATTTCGTATTGATCATTGCCTTCCTGTTACCCGCATCCGCCATCGCGTTGAAATTAACAGGGAACCCCATCCCCCAACTCGCCTTTACCACAAGCGACATCGTCGAGCGTCTCAACCAAATTCAGGTCGATCTAGGTTTCACCGAATACACAAAACCTTTCCAGGGCAAATCCATGATCGACATCTTCTGCATTACCGTCGCACTCATGGTCGGTACTGCAGGTCTGCCCCACGTCATCGTCCGCTTCTACACCGTGCCCAACGTACGCGCTGCACGATACTCGGCCGTGTGGGCCATCGTCTTTATCGCGTTGTTGTATACCACCGCGCCTGCGCTGGCCGCATTTGCGCGATACAATCTGATCACCTCGTTACATGGTGCTGACATAAGCGTCACTGAGACAGAAAACGACACAGACGCGACGATCTATGAATTATCAAAGAACACCACCAGTGGAGACTCCATGGATCTATCGTGGACGCAGGAATGGCAGAAAACGGGCCTCCTGAGTTTCGAGGACAAGAACAACGATGGCGTTCTGCAGATGTCAGCGGATTCCGAAATCAATGAAGTGATCATCGACAAGGATATCATCGTCCTGTCAACGCCCGAAGTAGCAGGCCTGGCCCCCTGGGTCATCGCGTTGGTGGCCGCAGGCGGATTGGCTGCAGCCCTGTCCACCGCGGCGGGTCTCTTGCTCGTCATCTCCAGCTCACTGGCACACGATATCTACTTTCGCCTTATCAACCCCGAAGCAACCGAAGCAAAGCGCGTACTCGTAGGTCGCATCATGGTTCTGGTAGCAGTCGTCGTCGCCGGTTACTTCGGCGTAAATCCCCCCGGCTTCGTTGGACAAGTCGTTGCATTCGCCTTCGGACTCGCCGCGTCCAGTTTCTTCCCGATTATCTTGCTCGGCATCTTCAGTAAACGAGCCAATCGCGAAGGCGCCATCGCAGGCATGCTCGTCGGAATCATCTTTACCTCCAGCTACATCATCGGCGTGAAATTTTTCGGCATGTCGCTATGGTGCTTCGGGATTTCTGCCGAAGGCATCGGAGCCATCGGTATGATCCTCAACTTCGTCACCACAATCGGCGTAAGCGCCGTGACACCGCCACCGCCCCAGGAGGTCCAGGACATCGTAGAGTCCCTTCGACTCCCCGATCACGCCGGCCCGGCGCAGGTATTGGACGAACGACATCCCTAGCCAGAAGTTTCTATTCCAGCATATATTCGATGGCCTCGGCGAGAGAGTCGAAGGCAGGCTGAATATTGATGTGCTCACGCGAATTCAGGTAAAGCGACAATCGGCATCCGGCGTTTTCACCCGCTTCGATGTCCGTGACGTTGTCCCCTATCATCACCGACTGAGTGAGATCAATATCCAGCTCCGTCGCGGCATCCAATAACATACCCGGTTTCGGTTTACGACAAATGCAATCATCTTCAGGTGCATGCGGACAATAGGCAACGCGATCAAGTTTGACGCCTTGCTCCCGAAGCAGCTCCTCCATTCGCGCATTACACGCTTTCACTTCTTCTGCGCTTCCCATACCGCGCCCCACCACAGACTGGTTACTTACGATGATCAACAAGTATCCCGCTTCCCGAGCACGCGTCAACAGTTCAGCACACCGATCAACGAGACGTACGTCATCCGCATTTTTCAAATAGTGAACGTGCTCAATAACCGTTCCGTCGCGATCAAGAAACAGGCCCTTGTTCATGACAACTCATGCTCATCGTGTTCAAAAGCGTCCATCAATTCCTCACGCGTCACAGTCGCCGTACCTACCTTGGCCACCACAACACCTGCCGCGTGATTTGAGATCGCCGCGGCCTCGGCAGGTGATGCTCCTGCGAGCACACTCAACATGAACGATGCGATAACCGTGTCCCCCGCCCCCGATACGTCAAACACTTCGCGCGCCTGCGTCGGTATATGGTGAACGGGGTGATCGTTCTGAAACAGAGCCATTCCATGTGCCCCGAGCGTAATCATCAAATATTTTGGGTCCCAGGTATCCTGAAGTTGGCCCACGACGTCAAGAAGTGCCGTGTCGTCTTCAACGGGTAATACCGAAGGACGTGGATACACACCTGCCATCGCAAACGCCTCCGCGCGATTCGGCGTCATCACCGTCAGGCCGGTTGCAGTAGCGTGATTCCCGGGATGCGGATCCAGCGCGACCGGTATGTCTTGCTCCTTGCCCAACGCTGTAACCTCCGAAAGGAGTTCGGTGGACACCATTCCCTTGGCGTAATCCTCAATAATGATAGAGCCAATGCGACCATCATTTACTGCCGAACGAAGGCTTGCGATTAGGGTCGCCCGATCTGCATCAGCAATGGCTTCGATTCGCTCATTGTCCACGCGCACGACCTGTTGGTGCTCAGCGATGATGCGTGTTTTCTCCGACGTGAGCCGGGTTGCACTTCGCAATATACCCGACGTATCAACGCGTTGCTCCTTGAGCAGGCTCACCAACTCGTCACCCGCAGCATCCTGTCCAATCACACCGAAGGCCAGGGGTTGAGCACCAAGGCTCGATAGGTTGCGCAGGACATTCGCTGCACCGCCGGGTGCCGCCGTTTGACGATTGACAGCGACGACCGGTACGGGCGCTTCCTGTGAAATACGCGACGCCGATCCCCAGATATAGCGATCCAGCATAAGATCACCCACGACCGCAATACGTTGCGACGGGAATTTATAGATTAGACGTTGTACACGTTCGATTTGCACCTGCGAATCCTCTGAATAATTTTGGACAGGATATCAAAGTCTGCTAATCTTGTGCATCCCGGTTGCAGTAAATCTCCGTAAAAAGGAACAAGAATGACCTTCACTTTCGTATTCGTATTCGGCGCATGGGTGTTTTCATTGTGCGTACATGAATTCTCCCACGCCATCGTGGCCTACCAAGGCGGCGACTACACGGTCAAGGACAAAGGCTACCTCTCCTTCAATCCCCTAAAGTTCATGCATCCGGGACTCAGCATCGGCCTGCCCTTATTCTTTCTCCTCATTGGCGGTATCGGATTACCAGGGGGCTGCGTCTACATCGAACGCCACCTCCTGCGTAGCCGCGGCTGGGATTGCCTTGTTTCCTTAGCCGGCCCCCTGTCCAATCTGGGTCTCGCCATCCTGCTCTCCTTACCCTTCTCACTGGGTTTTGTAGAGTTCACCACCGAGAATCCACTTTGGAACGCAATCGCATTCCTCGTCATGCTCCAGGTCTTTGCCGTGATTCTCAATATGTTGCCTGTACCTGGCCTCGATGGATTCGGCGCATTATCGGCCTGGATGGATGAGCTGCTCCGCCAAAAGATCTACCGATACAGCAATATGGCCTTTATCGGCTTGTTCGTGCTGATATTCTACGTGGACGGATTTAACAAACTGTTGTGGGGAAGCGTCATGTTCGTGACCAGGATACTGGGTGTGCCCCCCGAGATGGCCTGGGCCGGATACGAAGAATTCCGCCTTTTCTAGCCGATCTCCCGATTGACAACTTCCTTTACAATCACGCTATCGGTGGGTAGAATACGAAGCAATTCCAAACGATTAACCGTTGAACTATACATATATTGGAGTAACACCAGACATGAACGTAAAAGATAAACATTATATCGGCGGTCTGTGGGTCAACCCTACAGGCTCGGACACCATCGACGTGATTAGCGCCTCCACCGAAAAAGTCATCGGTCGCGTACCCCTGGGTACCGCAGAAGACGTGGACCGTGCCGTAGCCGCCGCGAAAGACGCCTTCGAATCCTGGTCGCAATCAACCGTCGAAGAGCGCTCCGCCATTATCGCCAGTTTGTCCGCTGGACTCGCCGTGCGTATGGACGAAATCGCCGAAAGCATCGCCGGAGAAGTCGGTATGCCGATCAAACTGGCCAAGAATATTCAGGCCGGTCTCCCGGTTGCCATCATGGGAAGTTACGCCGAAATCGTAAAAAATGCCGTGTGGGAAGAAGAAATCGGAAACTCACTCGTCGTCAAAGAACCCATCGGCGTAGTCGGTTGCATCACGCCGTGGAACTTTCCCCTGCACCAAATCGTCGCCAAGGTCGCCGGGGCCATCGCCGCGGGTTGCACCATCGTCCTGAAACCAACCGAAGTCGCGCCACTCACCTCCTTCATTCTCGCCGAAATCATTGACGCGTCCGATCTGCCCGCTGGCGTATTCAACTTGGTCAACGGAACCGGTCCCGTCGTCGGTGAAGCCATCGCCTCACACCCCGACATCGATATGGTTTCCTTCACTGGCTCCACACGCGCGGGTAAACGGGTTACTGAACTGGCCGCTGGCACCATCAAACGTGTGGCTCTCGAACTCGGCGGCAAATCGGCAAACATCATCCTCGATGACGCGGACCTGGAGAAAGCCGTGAAAGCAGGAGTCAACAACAGCTACTTCAACTGCGGCCAGACCTGTTCAGCGCACACCCGCATGCTCGTACCCAAAGCAAAACACGATGAAGCCTGTGCCATCGCAAAAGAAACAGCCGAATCCTTTAGCCAAGGTGATCCCTACGACGGCAACAACATGCTTGGACCGCTGATTTCCGAAGTGCAACGCGACCGTGTGCGTGGATACATTCAAAAAGGAATCGACGAAGGCGCAACGCTCGTTACTGGTGGCCCCGAAGCACCCGATGGCCTCGAAAAAGGATATTATGTGCGCCCCACAGTGTTCGGAAACGTATCCAACGACATGGCCATCGCCCAGGAAGAAATTTTCGGGCCAGTGCTGAGTATCATTCCTTACGAAGACGAAGAAGATGCCATACGCATCGCCAATGATAGCGTGTACGGCCTGGCGGGCGGCGTATGGTCCGGAGATGTGGACCACGCCAAAAGCGTCGCACGGCGCATGCGCACCGGACAAGTCGACATCAACGGTGGTGCGTATAATCCACTCGCACCATTCGGTGGATACAAGCAGTCTGGAAACGGTCGCGAGATGGGCAAATACGGCCTCGAAGAATTTCTGATCGTAAAGTCGCTTCAATTGTAGGAGATTTTCCATGGGCGTGTGGGGATTCGGAGCATTTGAAAACGACACGGCGGTACATTGGGTCCACGATCTCGAGGATGCCAAGGATCACACCGTGCTTGAGACGGCCTTCTTGTCCGTCTTGAATGTTTCGGTTGCCGCAGAAATGGATTGTTGTGAAGCGCTGGCTGCGGCAGAAGTCGTAGCCGCGCTCCACAAAGCCCCATCAGAATCCGTTCCCGATGAAGTCACGGCCTGGATTAAAGAACATCCCACGCTCACCGAATCCCTGAGAGACAAATCCATCCAGGCCACTGAGGCGATGCTCTCCGATTCGGGATTGCGCAATCTCTGGGAAGAAGAAGACGACCTGGATGTGTGGAAAGACGAGTTGGAAGACCTGATTCAACGCCTGAAATAGCCCCACAAGCTAAAAACTTGGCCAACAATCTTGGAATTCGGCTGATTCAGGTAGTACAATGTTCGGGCTGCAAAATTCATTTATTGAACCGTGAAGTTGACAGGATTGAGCTGAATGCTAAAGCACTTAACTATTCGCGCGTTAATCGCATGCGCCCTCGTCTTAAGCACGAACACGTCCTTAGCCCAAGACCCCATCGTCATCGCCCATCGAGGTGCCAGCGGATACCTGCCCGAACACACCCTGGAAGCCTACACCGCCGCCCACATCATGGGTGCGGACTACATCGAACCCGACCTCGTGCTCACCAAGGACAACGTGTTCATCTGCCTGCACGACATCCATCTGGAAGGCACCACCAACGTCGAAGAAGTCTTCCCTGACAGGCATCGCAAAGACGGAAGCTGGTACCCCATCGATTTTACCCTTGCCGAAATCAAAACCCTGCGCAACCACGAACGCCTCGATGACCGTTTTCCCCTAGGCAAATCGAATTTCGAAATCCCCACTTTCCGCGAGATGATCGAACTCGTGCAAGGCCTGAACCAAACGACGGGTCGGGAAGCAGGAATTTATCCAGAGCTCAAAGGTCCTGCATTTCACGCCAAGGAAGGTCATCCCGTCGAAGCAGCCTTGCTCTCGATTCTCACAGAATATGGCTACGAAGGATCCGACGCGAAAGTGTTTATCCAGAGTTTCGAAATCGATTCGCTGCGCAAGATTCGCAACGAATTCAATTCAAAGCTCCCCCTCATCATGGTCATGGGCGATGCCTCCCTGCTTGACAAAAAAGGCCTCGACGACCTCGCCACTTTCGTAAACGGCATCGGCCCATCAAAATCACTCGTCGAACGCGATCCCAACATCGTCAAGGAAGCGCACGCACGCGGACTCAAGGTTCACCCCTACACCTTTCGTGCAGACGCCTACTCAAAAAGAAAATACGACTCCTTTGAAAAGGAACTCGATACCTTTTACAACACCTACAAAGTTGACGGTGTTTTCACCGACTTTCCAGACCAAGTCGTCCGCTTTCTCGGACGCTAACTAGGAGAACTCCATGGATTTCGAAGCCATTACAGTCGAAGAAGCAGACGGCGTGACCACCATTGCGCTCAACCGCCCCGAGGCCCTGAACGCCATCACCATTACCATGCTCGAAGAGCTTCGCTCGGCGGTAAAAGCAGCCAGCAAGTCCGACGAGGTGTCCGCTATCGTCATCACTGGCACCGGCCGCGCGTTCTCAGCCGGTCTCGACCTCAAAGATCTGCAGAGTCGCAAAGCGGATGCAGGAGATATCGGCGATATCGTCAATAAACCAGCACGAAAACTCATCAAAGCGATCCGCAAATCTCCCAAACCCGTCATCGCGAAAATCAATGGCTTCTGCTTCACCGGAGCACTCGAACTCGCGCTGGCTTGCGACCTTATTTGGGTCGCCGAAGAAGCGAAACTGGGTGACACCCACGCGAAATGGGGATTACGACCGACTTGGGGCATGTCCGCACGTCTCCCCAACGCGGTCGGTATGCGCAAAGCCAAAGAACTCTCCTTTACCGCGGATACCTTTACTGGTGCACAAGCCGCTGAGTGTGGACTGGCCAATCGCGCCGTGCCACTCGAAGAACTCGACGCCTCTGTCAAGGAACTCACCGACAAACTGGTCGCGAACAGCTCAGGTTCGCTCGAGGCTTACAAAATTCTATACAACAAAGGCGGCATCCAATCCGAAAAAAATGCGCTATCCTTCGAAGGCGATTTTGAATTCGAGATACCCGATTCGGCCGACCGTCTCGCCGAATTTACAAAAAAAGACTAACACGACAATCATTTCCACAAAGGATTACAGATCATGAGTACGACAACGGAACACAGAGGCGCATCCTACCTCTTTCAGGACGCCTCCCCCGAAGACATCACCACCCCCGAAGATATGGACGAAGAACAACGCATGATGATGAAGTCCATTCGAGACTTTGCCGAGAAGGACGTCATGCCGGTCGCCGATGAAGTTGACGCACGCAACATTGACGTGGTGCGCCCGCTGTTCGAAAAAGCCGGGGAACTCGGCATCTATATGGCCGAAGTACCCGAAGAACTGGGCGGCCTGGGTCTCAACGTGCTCGGCATCGCTGGCATGATGGAGTCTCGCTCCTATCTCGGATCGCTCTCCTCCACCGTCTTTGCGCACCAGGGCATCGGCTCTGGTCCACTCATCAATTTCGGTACACCGGAGCAGATCGACAAGTATCTGGAGCCGTTAATGTCGGGCAAAATGATGGCCGCCTTCGCATTGACCGAACCCAGCTCCGGCTCCGATGCAATGAACATCAAGACCACGGCGATACTCAATGAAGCCGGCACCCACTTCGTCATCAACGGTTCAAAACAATGGATCACCAACGCGGGTTGGGCCGACCTGTTTATCCTTTTCGCGAAAGTAGACGGGCAGCAATTCACCGCCTTCCTGTGCGAACGAAAATTCGACGGTGTCAACGTACAGAAAAACGAAGACCTACTCGGAATCCGCGGTTCCTCCGTATGCCCCATCATCCTGGAAGACGTTCATATCCCCGTTGAAAACGTTCTCGGTGAAATCGGCAAAGGCCATCTCGTCGCCATGTGTACACTCAACCTGGGCCGAATGAAAATGGCGACCAACTGCGTAGGTGGCGGAAAAAAAGCGCTCGTGGTTGCAGCCCAATACGCCGCCGAACGCTTACAATTCGGAAATCCCATCGCTGAATTCGGGGCCATTCAAACGAAAATCGCCGACATGGCCGCACGCCTCTATGCCAGCCAATCGAACGCCTACCGCACCGCAGGACTCGTCTACAACGCCATTGAAGCCATGGGTGAGGAAGCCCGCAAGTCCGTCGACACCAAACTCAAAGTCATGGCGGAATTCTCCATCGAATGCGCGTTCTCAAAAGTCCACGGATCGGAAATGGTCAACATTCTGGCCGACCACGCACTGCAAGTACACGGCGGCTATGGATACAGCGAAGAATACGCACCCGCACGCATGTTCCGCGATTGGCGCATCGCCCGCATCTACGAAGGCACCAGCGAAATATGCCGTCTGAGCTCCATGAAAGCCATGTTCCGCAAAGCACGTCGTGGTGAGCTTGACATGGATTCCGCAATCCAGGGCGTAACGACCTCGGACCTAGCGGACAGCAGTGTGGGGCAAGGCGACGACCTGGAATCGATGCATCGACAAGTCCTCGAATTCAAAAAGATTTTCGCCTACATGCTAGGCCAAATTCTTGAAAACGTCGGTCAGGAAGCAGTGATGCTGAACGAAAATCAGCAATACTTGTTGAATCTTTCCGATATCGCAATTGAAACCTACGCGATCGAAAGCACGATATTACGCGTACTCAAATTGAAAGCACACCAGCCCGATCAAGACACGGAACTTCCAGAAGCGCTCGCACGTCTCTACTTCGAAATCGCGGCCGACCGCGTTCGTCAGGAAGCCACGAATATTGCAACGAATCTCTTCAAAGGGGATGCACTACGCGAACAACTCACGACACTGAATGCGTGGTTACCCCTTCCCCGAAAACGACTCGACCTCCAGAAATACGTCGCGGAAAAGGTCGATGAATTACAGGGCGCATTACCCGAGTATCAAAATTAGACTTCGGCGTTAGGGAAGATTCGTGTGCATAGACACTTCGCGGTGGACCATGTCTACAAGCGTTTCGGCACAGAGCGGTAAATCGACCTCTTTTTCACTGAGGACCCATTGATTCATAAGGCCTTCAAGCGTACCAAATATTATCTGCGCCATCGCGTCACTCGAAAAATCGCGGAAATCACCGGACGATTTTCCGCCATCGAGAATGCGTGTCAGGTAAGTACGGATTTTTGTGTATTGCCGCGTCAGGATTCGGTGCCGCGCGGCCTCAGAGTTGAATGCCCCAAATGACGACACCATCGCGATCGAGTGATTGCGGTGTTTGAGCATGAATTCGACATTGGCTTCGATGAACACCTTGAGTTTGCGCGAAAAATTGTGTTGCAGATCCACCTGCTCGATGACAAACGCGTTCGGTGCCTCAAAAAGTTTCCGGATGCACTGCTCCAGCAAATCATCCTTGTTCTTGAAATGATAGGTGATGACCCCGGTACTCACCCCGACCCGTTTGGCAATTTCCGCAATAGTGATCTGAGTGAAACCTTCGGAAGCAATGGCTTCAATAGCCGTATCGATGACCTGTTTGCGACGCACCTCTTCGATAAGGGTCGATTTTTTGGGTTTCGCGTTCATAAGTTGCCTTTTCCAATAGCCATCATAATATTATGCTTGACGTTACAATTTTCAAACGTCTATAATAAATTTACATCAGTCATTATAATTTGTCGATACGCCCTTGTAAAGCATTCATTTTTCACCCATTTTTAAACGGAGATCAGGTCATGGACCGCACAATATTCGAAGAAGAACACAACATGTTCCGCGATTCCTTCCGGAAATTCCTCGAACAGGAAGTCATTCCCCATCACGCCCAATGGGAAAAAGACGGCATGGTCTCTCGCGAAGTCTGGAAAAAAGCAGGTGACAACGGTTTCCTGTGCATGAGTGTTCCTGAAGAGTACGGCGGCCTCGGCATCAAGGATTTCCGCTACAACGCCATTGTCGGTGAAGAACTGTCCACCGCAGGATGCTCCGGACCCGGCTTCACACTTCAAAACGACATCACCGTCGGGTACCTCGTCAACTACGGCACCGAAGAGCAGAAAAAGAAATACCTACCCGGTATGATCTCCGGCGAAATCATCACGGCCATCTCCATGACCGAACCCGGCACCGGCAGCGACTTACAGGGTATTAAAACCTTCGCTGAAGATCGCGGCGATCACTATCTGATGAACGGACAGAAGACTTTCATCACCAACGGGATGCTCGCCAACTTGAACATTATCGTCGCGCGCACCAGCAAAGAACCCGGCCATCAATCCATGAGCCTGTTGCTGGTGGAGTCCGACTGGGAGGGCTGCGCCGAAGGAAACAAACTCGACAAGATAGGTCTGCACGCGCAAGATACCGCTGAGCTTTTCTTCGAAAACGTTCACGTCCCCAAAGAAAACTTGCTCGGAGGCGTGGAAGGCCAAGGCTTCGTCCAACTGATGCAGCAACTTCCCGAAGAACGCCTCAGCATCTCGATTGCCGCCGTCG
This sequence comes from Candidatus Hydrogenedentota bacterium, assembly GCA_046583315.1. Taxonomy (GTDB): domain Bacteria; phylum Hydrogenedentota; class Hydrogenedentia; order Hydrogenedentales; genus DTSJ01. Next base: position 3,925 of record JAYGCN010000003.1, on the reverse strand, counting down.
CCACCTGCGAAGAAGCTCTGCGCCAGACCATCGCTTATTGCCACGAACGCAAAGCCTTCGGAAAAGAAATCGGTAAATTCCAAAATTCTCGATTCAAACTGGCCGAAATGAAAACGGAAATCGAAATTGCCCGCGTCTTCATAGACCATTCCCTCGAACTCGTAAACGAAGGAAAACTCTCCGTGGAGAAGGCTGCGATGGGCAAGTACTGGACAACGGAGCTACAATGCAAGGTCGTGGACCAATGCCTGCAACTGCACGGCGGATACGGTTACATGACGGAATACCCTATTGCCAAAATGTACTGCGACGGTCGCATCTCACGTATCTTCGGCGGTACCAACGAAGTCATGCGCGAAATCATCGGGCGTTCAATGGGCTTTTAGCGGGACTTGATGTTATGAAATACGTTTCGATTCTTCGCGGCATAAATATTGGCGGCCACAAATCCATCAAAATGGCCGACCTGAGAGCACTTTACGAGTCGCTTGGATTTAGCGGTATCGAATCGTATATACAGAGCGGCAATGTCGCGTTCACGTCCACGGGAGGCGGCCGGAAGGCACAGATCAATCTGATCGAAGCCGAAATCGAAGAAACATTCGGATTTCATGTCCCTGTATTGTTACGCACGCGCCGTGAACTCGAACGCACGATTGAGAATAACCCGTTTACCGATCTAAACATGGACGATAATGAAACGACGGTATTGGTCACGTTTCTTTCCGATAAGTCTACGCATCAAAACGTTGCCAAATTGCAGGACAGTGTGCGTGCTCCTGATAGGCTGTCTGTGCTCGACAAGGAAACCTATTCGTACTGTCCAAACGGATACGCCAAGAGCAACCTGTCGAATAACTTGGTCGAACAGAAGCTCGGCGTAGACGCAACCACCCGGAACTGGAAGTCCGTACTCAAGTTGTATGAGATGTCTTGCTAATCAAAATCACTATCAAACCCAACGTGTAAGGAGAATGTAAACCATGTCAGACGAAATTCGATTTGATGGCCGCGTAGCCATCGTCACAGGTGCAGGCGGCGGACTCGGTCGTGCCCATGCAAAATTGCTGGCGAGTCGTGGTGCCGCAGTCATCGTGAATGACCTGGGCGGCGCGGTCACCGGTGACGGTTCAAGTGAAGGCCCTGCGCAGACAGTGGTAGACGAGATTAAAGCAGACGGCGGTGAAGCCGTCGCAAACTTCGATTCCGTAGAAGACGGCGAATCCATCGTCCAGACCGCGTTGGACAATTACAAACGCATCGACATCGTTGTCAACAACGCCGGGATTTTGCGCGATAAGAGTTTCCAGAAAATGACCGATGAAGATTGGGATCTGGTCTACCGTGTACACGTACTCGGTAGCTACAAAGTCACCCACGCCGCATGGCCGCATCTGCGCGAACAGGAATACGGCCGCGTCATCAACACCTGCTCCTCGACCGGCATCTACGGCAACTTTGGACAGGCCAACTACGGCATGGCCAAGCTCGGTTTGCACGGATTCACCAACACACTCGCCATCGAAGGCCACAACAAGAACATCCACGTAAACTCCATCGCCCCTACCGCCGGTTCCCGCATGACCGAAGGACTCATGCCGCCCGAGCTCATCGAGAATCTAAAACCCGAATACGTCAGCCCCCTCGTCGCATGGTTGTGCCACGACGACTGTAAAGAGACTGGATCGCTCTTTGAAGTTGGTGCAGGCTGGTACGGAAAACTCCGCTGGCAGCGCTCCGCTGGCGTGGGTATCCCCCTGAAAGACGGTGTATCCCTCGAAGCCATCAAAGACAACTGGGACGGCATCACAGACTTCAGTGACCCGCAATACCCGGCAAATTCAGGCGAATCCATCGCAGGAATTGTCCAGAATCTGACTTCGTTGCAGGGATAAAAATAGAATAGAGAATCGAATCATCGCGCGGCCTGGAAACAGGTCGCGCGTTTTTCATTCTAGGAACCCGCGCACCTTGAGCCATGTAATACATTGGTCTGGCCAAGCCGACATCGCCGGATTGTCCTTTGCAAGCCCCAGACCGTGGCGCCCCTGCTCATAAATGTGAAACTCCGTAGGCACCTCATGTTCTTGCAACGCAAGATAAAATCCAATCGGGTTCTCCACGTCGACCGACTTGTCCTCCGTCGTATGAAACAAAAACGTTGGCGGTGTCTCGGCAGTCACATTGTTCTCTGCGGACATCTTTTCAATCATCTCCGCACTCGGCTTCGTCCCCAGCAGGTTCCGTCGCGATCCTCTATGGGTGTGCGGGTCGGTCATGGTAATCACGGGATACCCGAGCACCAGAAAATCCGGCCGCGAACTAAATCGTTCAACAGGATCTTGGGAATTCACGTCACCCACATCGTTTTGCGTACCCATCGTCGCGGTAAGATGCCCGCCCGCGGAAAATCCGACCATGCCAATTTTGTCCGGATCGATACCCCACTCCGAGGCGAGCACGCGCACCGTCCGTATCGCCCGCTGCGCATCCAGCCACGGATACGGATGTCCATAATGCGGCCCGTGACGATACCGCAACACGAACGCCGCGATACCGTGACTGTTCAACCACTCGGCAATTTGCTTACCTTCATGATCATCAGTCAGCCCGCCATATCCGCCACCCGGAGCCACGACAAGCGCCGCTCCGTTGCCCTGTTCAGGAATCCACGGTACGATCTGGGGAACATCTCTATCCCGATTGCCCTCCGCTCCCGGTGCGCCATTGGGCCACAGGACAATGGGCTCCAGAGTCTCCGCGCACGCGACAGATGCCAGACTCAACACGACAATACCGATCACTAAAACGCTAAGGAAAATTCGCCGCATGGTTTACTCCGGTGTTCTTTGGTTAGACTATCGATTGCTCGTCAGGTCTCATCCAGCGAGTCCAGCCGCCCCGCCATGATAGCAGCCATCGGCTTGGTTACTTCAATACGCTCGAAAATAATTTTCGCAATGGCCGTCATTGGCACCGCGAGCAACATTCCGGAAAATCCCCACAACATGCCCCAGAAAATTAATGCCATCAAGATCACAACAGGGTGCAATCCGAGCGTATCCCCCATAATTTTTGGTTCCAGTATGCTTCCGATCAAGATCTGTACGGCCATGGGCAAAGCGAAAACAAGCACGACCGTCATCGTCGAGACATCCGGTGTCAGAAGCACGATAGGTATGGGCAAAAATGTGGCAACAAGCGAACCAAGATTCGGAATAAAATTCAGAATAAATGCAAAGGTACCGAAGGACAGCGCGTAATCAACACCGAGTACCTTGAGAATGATGAATACGAGAAAACCGGTAACGCCGGATAGCACAATTTTAATGGCAATATATTTCTGTACCCGGGACTGGATCTCTCCGATCACGCCCCCGTGCGATTTTGTACGACTGGATGTCGTTCCTCCGGTTAGCAGAAATGCAGTGAACAACATGACCAGGAATCCATTGGACAACACGGCAAGCACACCCGTCGACAGCTGACCGACGAAGCCCTTAATAGTGCCCGGCGGCAAGAGAGCCGATACATCAAATGCAGACCTCTCCTCCCCGTCTTCCCCGATTTCGACACCAGCGGAATCCTCTTGAATTGCCGAAGCCACATCAATCCCCACCTCGTTCGTATCAGATACTTCCGCAGGATTGCCTGCACCCAATGTAGCAAGAATCCTATCGATAGGAATTTTTTCCTCTGCCTGCTCAACAAGTTTCGACAATTGACTTTCATATTGGCCTGCATTGGCTGCGAATTGACTGACAGAAACAGAAACAATCGAAGCGATGCCGAGCACTATGAGGAATCCAATGCCCATCGTCAGAATCAACGCGATCGGTCGCGGCACGCGTAAGTGTTTGATTAGGAAGTCAACCACCGGAACCATGACGAGCGTCAGAAACGCGGCTAGAGTAAATGGCACCAG
>JAYGCN010000268.1:0-2023 GCA_046583315.1 Candidatus Hydrogenedentota bacterium | reverse complement strand
GATCGCCGGACAATCCGTCGTGTTCGATTGTGTTGGCTCCATGTCTGCTGCTGCCAGTATGCAGGACTCAGTCACAACCTTCCGCCAGGAATGCCAGGCTCACGTCGCATTGTTTGATGCGTGTGCCGCGCTCGAATTCAGTCCGGTAGTCGTATTTCCCAGTACTCGTCTTGTATATGGCATGCCGAAAACGGTTCCGGTTGATGAGACACACCCGACTGATCCGATGAGCAACTACGCGCTCGCCAAGTTGACTGTAGAAAAGTTCCTGGATATTTCCCACCGTACTTTCGGATTGCGCTCCCGCGTATTTCGTCTATCGAACCCGTACGCACCACAGGTAAGAATCGACCAATGTCAATACAACATCATCAGCCGCTTCGCGCTCGCCATCTCGCGCGGTGAAAAAGTTCAGATTTACGGGGACGGTTCCCAACTACGAGATTATGTTCATATTTACGATGTCGTAAGTACTTTTTTAACCAGTGGAGCGGACGAAGATCCCACTCACGAAGTTTTTAATCTGGGCGGTCCCGAAGCCATCTCTATCCGCGATGCTGTACAACTTTTTGTAGAAGCCGTTGACGGTCCAAAACCGGAATTCGTCCCGTGGCCTGAAGTTTCACTGCAAATCGAAACGGGCAACTACTATAGTAATATCGACAAACTAACCTCTCGTTATGAACTCCCTCCATTCACATCGCCACGCACCGGCCTGAAAGAATTGATATTGAATTACGAACGACAAAAAGAAGGCGAAAAGACGGTCTATGCTAGGTAATAAAAAAATAGTCATCACAGGCGCTGGCGGATTCATTGGCTCTCACGTCGTCGAAGGCATTCAGGCTCGACTCGAGCATTCCTCCACCTGTCAGCTGTACGCCGTTGGGCGCAGTTTAGGAAAGTTGAGCCAGCTGAAACGAAGAAATGGATTCTCTTTTCACACCTGTGACCTGCTGCACCGGGAAACGCTTTATCCACTCTTGGCTTCCATAAATCCGCATCTAGTCATACATTTAGCTTCGGAACCAGACGCGCCCGAATCAGTCGTTCATTCGCAAAATTGTATCGCGAATAATCTTATAGCGACTGTCAATTTGGCCGACGCCTTCGCATCCAGTAAAAATCCAGAGGGTATGGTGTACGGTGATTCGACAAAATCCTATGGTTCCGCCCCATCGCCCTATCGCAGCGATGTACGCCCTGAACCCAATAGTTCATATTCTATTACGAAAGCGGCGGGTTGGGATTTCATCAAACTTCAAGCAAAGTTATCCGGCTTTTCCGCGGTAGCGATAAGACCGACACTAATTTATGGAGCACGGCAACCAAAAAATATCATCGGCGTGTTGTACAATGCGATACTAGAAAAGCAGCCAAGCTTCGCGATTCAAGGTGGCAGTCAAACACGTGCGCCTCTCCATATCGATGACGCGGTGGATGCATTTCTGCGCGCCGCCAATCACGTAAAGAAATTGAATTTCAAAGTCATCAATATCGGCGGTGCGGAAGAATTGACCGTGGCCGAAATCGCTCGGTGCGTTGTTCAAAGCGTCGGTTCCGATATGGAGATCATTTGCAATGATACAATGCGGCAGACCGAAATTTTTCAAAGTACAGTAGATCTGTCTGAGGCGAGAGATCTACTCGGCTGGAAACCATCGATTCCATTTTTCGAAGGACTCGTGTCTTGCCGGGAACAACTAGTCGAAAAAACAGCGTAACATGCAGTTGAAGAATAAATGAGAACCAAACGATTGATTCAAGAAATGAAGACAAAAAAAACCGCGTGGCATCTCATGTCCGTACTATTCTTATTCTACATGCTTTCTGTGACGTCCAGTTGCTCGGCCATACAGTCACCCGACTCCTCCAATCCCGATCTCGGAGATAATCACGAACCGCCAGTGGCAGACGGTGCTTACCCCCCATTCGGATTCACCACATTTCCGTATGCGGCCACGATAGAAGCCATTGACCGGACCCATAAGATCTCGCGTGAAAACGGCCGTATTTATGCCAT
>JAYGCN010000157.1:0-27887 GCA_046583315.1 Candidatus Hydrogenedentota bacterium | reverse complement strand
CGCGACAAGGTCAACGTACACGGCGGGGCCTGCGCACTCGGACATCCCATCGGCACCAGCGGCGCGCGCATCATCGTCACCTTGCTCCACGCGCTCGAAACGTATGATAAAAACCGGGGCATCGCTTCGTTGTGTATCGGCGGCGGCGAAGGTACAGCCCTGGCCATCGAAAGGCCCTAAGCGATGTTCACCGATGAACAAAAAATGATCGCCGAAATGGCCCGCTCCTTCGCGCAAGAAAAACTCGCACCTGGAGCCGCAGCACGTGAGGCAGCCGGAGAAATTGAGCTATCCATTCGCGAAGAAATGGGTCAACTCGGACTGCTTGGCATGACCGTCGACCCGGATTGGGGCGGCGTTGGTGCGGATTACCTCTCGTATGCGCTCGCGATCATCGAAATTGCTGCCGGGGACGGGGCGGTCTCCACGATGATGAGCGTGCAAAACGCGCCGGTCAACGCCATCCTTAGCACCTACGGCTCCGACACGCAGAAAGAACGATTCCTGCGACCACTTGCGCAAGGAGAATTCATCGGGGCCTTCGCACTCACCGAAGCGAACGCCGGGTCGGATGCCTCGGCCATACGAACCCGCGCCATCCTTGAAGGCGACCATTACGTCATCAACGGCTCCAAACAATTCATCACCTCGGGCAAAATCGCCGGGGCAACGATACTTTTTGCAGTTACCGATCCCACGGCGGGTAAAAAAGGCTTGAGCTGTTTCATCGTTCCCAACGATACGCCCGGCTTTGAGGTCGCCAACACCGAACAAAAACTCGGCCAACGCGCGTCCGACACCTCGGCGCTCTCGTTCACTGACATGAAAGTGCCTATCGATTTACGCATCGGCGATGAAGGTCAGGGATACGGCATCGCGCTCTCCAGCCTAGAGACAGGGCGTATCGGCATCGCGGCCCAAAGCGTCGGCATGGCACAGGCGGCGTTTGATGTGGCCAAACAGTATTCATTCGAACGCGAATCCTTCGGCAAACCCATCTTCGAACACCAGGCCGTTTCGTTCAGGCTCGCTGACCTCGAAACCAAATTGGAGGCCGCGCGCCAGTTGACCCTCAACGCGGCGCGCATGAAAGACGCGGGGACACCGTGTTTACGCGAAGCATGCATGGCCAAACTGTTTGCGTCCGAGGCCGCTGAATCCATCTGCTCCGGGGCCATGCAAACCTTGGGCGGCTACGGCTACCTCGCCGATTTTCCAGTCGAACGCATCTACCGAGACGTACGCGTCTGCCAGATTTACGAAGGCACTTCTGACATTCAAAAGTTGATTATCGCGCGGGAAATGCGCAGGAAATAGAAAACCGCCCCCTGACATTTGGCCAAGGGGCGGTCTACATTAAAATCTAAGAAGAACTATTTTGCCAGTTTGATGGGCAATGAGACCTTCTTCTTTTCCCAACGCATGAACAATGTAGCACCGTCTGAGGTGAGATTGTCGAATCCGAAGACCAGTCTTTCCTGATTCGGTGCGTCTTCCGGGGTCGCTTTTACACGAACCACGTCGTCGTCGATTTTATACTGAAAGGTTCCCCAGGTTTTGTAACCCTTATTAATCACCCAGGTCCAATCCCCGTCAGCAATGGCAATATGTACGCCGTAGGTTCCGGCAGCAACCTTTTCGCCACCAATCTCAACGTCATCGCTAAAGGTGATGGCCGTCGTTTCATTCGCGCCGGCACGCCAGGGCTTTTCATCATTAATGGGAGCAAGGTTCGTTCCCCAGATTTTGCGACCCTTAACGGCCGGACGATGATAGTCGATAGAAATCTTGCTATCGATCCCGATGGTCTGTCCGGCGGTCGCACCGGGACTCGCATCGGCTTTCGTTTTATCGCGTCCATACTGGGCTTCCGAAACGAACGCCGTTCCGAGCAACACAGTCAACAACAGGGCGGTGGATACCATACGTAAACGGTACATGATCAATCTCCTTCTATTCGTTAGTCATTCAATCCACGTCATGGCGATTGCGCCCGACGTCTATTCATCGACAGTGATCTGCGATTTAATCACAAACACCTGCACGTTTCAATTTATTCGTGCTAACCGGAAAATAGGCGAAATTCTATTTTGGTGCCAGCTGCTGCAACATCTCGGCCATTTTCTGATGAATCTTGTTAATCGCCTTGAGCGGACGCACCATGACCTTAAAATCCACGATCTGACCTTCATCGTTGAATCGAATGATGTCCACGCCATTGATCGTGATGCCCTCTATTACGTTTCGAAATTCCAGCACCACATTCAATCCGCCATCAACTTCGCGAACATACTCAAAATCATCACCGCCCAATACATTCGATGCCGCCGACAAATACAATTTCGTAATCGCCTTACCCTCCTGAGGCGAATGCACGACCGGGGAATGGAACACCACATCGTCTGCCAGCAAATCGTCCAACAGGGAGGAATCTCCTGTCTCCATTATTTCGTGCCATCCCGCGATTCCTCGTGTCGTAGCCATCGGTTTATCCTCCCATACAGCATTATTTGGTCAAGGGTATTACCATACAGTACATACAACACCCAATCAATTACCGTCTGAACCCTTTGGATCTCGCCAATCGCCCAGAGCTATCGATTGAGGATACACTATTGAAATGACCATGCCGGAGTACCCTATGAAACCCTATCGGATTATCGTTGCGCCTATAGTCGTAGCTTTTTTGTCGTTCAACCTCGCGTCTGTCGCGATACCCCCGCAATTTACCGAGGATATCTGGCCCATTCTTGACCAGCATTGCATCCGCTGCCACGGGGAAGCAAAAACCGAAGGCGAACTCCGACTCGATACGCCCGACGCAATGGAAACGGGCGGCGAATTTGGTGTCGTTATCGACAGGGACGACCTTATCGAGAGTAGTTTGCTCGAACTCGTCGCGCTTCCCTCCGATGATCCCGATCGCATGCCGTCGAAAGGAGATCCACTTTCAGAACAACAGATCGATCTGCTTCGCACGTGGATTCTGGAAGGCGCATCGACCGAAGGCTGGACCCAGCAGCTCGCGGATACGTCCAACGCCAAAGCCAAAGCGTATTGGGACGAGAAAAAGAGTAAGCCTGTAATCCTGCCCGCCACCTTCAGCACACCCGTCACGAATATTTCCTTCAACAAACACATCCGTCCCATTCTTTCGAACAGTTGTTTCGCATGCCACGGCCCGGACAGTGCAGCCCGCAAGGCCCATCTGCGACTGGACCTCGAAGAAGATGCCAAAGCGGTTCGCGAAGACGGCGCGGCCATCGTGGCGCGTGATGCCACGACCAGCGAGTTGGTCAAACGCATCTTCCATCATGACATAGACGAAGCCATGCCCCCTCACAACTCAGGGAAAACGCTCACAGATGCCGACCGTCACCTCTTGGCCGCCTGGATAGAACAAGACGCTGAATATGAACCGCTTTGGTCCTACATTACGCCGACCAGACCCAAAGTCGCTTCAATCAACAACGATGGCTGGTCGAAAAACGCCATCGACCAAATCCTTCTCGCCAATCTTAAAATTGAAGGCGTGCAGCCCTCGGCGAAAGCGGACCCGGTTACGCTGGTTCGCCGAATTCACTACGATCTGACAGGCCTTCCTCCAACGACGGAGGTGGTCGACGGCTTTGTCGCAGACCCTTCTGGTGAGGCCTATTCGAAAATGGTTGACTCCTTGCTCGCATCACCCGCGTACGGCGAGCGCATGGCCATCGACTGGCTTGATCAGGTTCGTTATGCGGATTCCAACGGATACCATTCCGACGAAGAACGCGTAATCTTTCCGTACCGTGACTATGTAATCAATGCATTCAACAGCAACAAATCCTTCGACGAGTTCACCATTGAGCAACTCGCCGGCGATCTGCTTGATAATCCCACGCAAGAACAGCTCGTCGCGACGGGCTTCAATCGACTCAACCAAATCACGGCGGAAGGCGGTGCCCAAGGCAAAGAATATCGCGCCAAATACAACGCTGACCGCGTGCGGGCGCTGGGATCCATCTGGCTTGGGACGACCCTGGAATGCGCAGAGTGTCACGATCACAAGTTCGACCCTGTTGCGACCAAAGAATTCTATCAATTCGCCGCGTTCTTTGCTGACCTCGAAGAAGATGATGTCTACCCCGGTCGCTCGACATGGGCACCGATACTTCGTCTGCCCAATGACAAACAGAAGGAACGGCTGGACAAAGCCGATGCGCAGATTGAACGACTCAAAATGAGCCTTCAGACGACGAACAAGAAGACGGAAAAAGATGCCAAAAAGTGGCTGAAATCCGTTAAGCCGCGTAATTCGGAAACGACGAGTGGGTGGCTTCCCTTAACTCCCACGCAAACGGGCTCGGACAATCATGGGGCCTTTGAACTCCAGCCCGATCTTTCCATTCTCTCTGTCGGTCTTGATGCGCCGCAGGATGTTCACGAGTTCACTTTTGTTACCGACCAGAAAAACATCACCGGAATTCGCTTCGATGCGTTTTCGCATCCCTCCTTCGTGTCAAGCCTGTCGCGCTATCGTCGGACGCCGCAGCTCAACGAAATTGAAATCTTCGCGACCTCGTCGGATGCCTCGACACGGACGCCCGTTACCATAAAATCAGGAACACTCAGTTTCGATCGGGACAAGAATTCTCCCAAGCGGACCTTTGATGGAAACCTCGTGTCGAATTGGCGTTATTCCGGCGGGGATGACCCCAGGAATCCAATCGCGTGGATGTATGAATTCGAGGAGCCTATCGAAGGCGGGCGCGACACTACGATCACGGTGCGCCTCCATTATCTTGCGCTCAACGGCGAGGATCGATCGGCTTTCGGACGCGTACGGGTTTCCGCCACGACCGATAATCGTCCCAGGATTGATGCGGCTGTGGGTGTGCCAGAACGATTCATGGCAGCCAAGAGAGGCCATTCAAAATCAGGGGCCTTGCTGGCCCAGGCACTGCCTTATTATTTGACCATCGACTCGGATCGTGACTTTGTTCGAGACGCATTGAAGAAGGCTCACATCAAACGACTGTCCATCATCAACGGCATGCCGTTCACGCTTTATAGTAGGGCACTGCCGATTCCACGCGAGACTCGTTTACTACCCCGAGGCAATTGGCTCGATGATTCAGGCCCGATCGTGACCCCGGATGTGCCGGAATTTCTTCCACCGCTTTCGACATCGAATCCCCAACCCAACCGTCTCGATCTGGCCCAGTGGCTGGTGAATCCGGACAACCCGCTCACCGCCCGTGTGTATGTGAATCGGCTCTGGAAACTCTTTTTCGGAAGAGGACTGTCCGGCACGCTCGACGACCTCGGCACACAGGGCGAAATGCCCACGCATCCGGAAATTCTGGACTGGTTGTCCGTCGAATTCGTAGAAAGCGGGTGGGATACTCAGCATGTAATCCGACTTATCACCGAATCTGCGGCGTATCAACAAAGTTCGAACGTCTCTCCTGAGCTGCTTCAACGCGATCCCCAAAACAAACTCGTCGCCCGACAATCAACCTTCCGCTATGAAGCCGAAATGGTTCGTGACACAGCGCTCACGTTGAGTGGATTGCTCGAGAACACCATCGGTGGCGCGAGCGTTCGACCCTATCAACCCGAAGGCTATTGGGAACATCTCAATTTCCCAAAACGCAAGTGGGAGCACGACGAAAACGAGAGTCAATATCGCCGGGGACTCTATATACACTGGCAACGATCATTCCTGCACCCGAGCATGATGGCCTTCGACGCGCCGTCACGCGAAGAATGCACTGCTGAACGCGCCATTTCCAACACGCCACTGCAGGCGCTTACCTTGCTCAACGACCCCACTTACGTCGAAGCATCCAAAGCCTTCGCGAGTCGCATTATCAACGAGGGTGGCGCTTCGACGGATGCCAAAATTTCCTGGGCGCTCCGACAGGCCATTTCGCGCATACCGAGCAGTGAAGAAGTGTCTATTTTGAATGATGTGTACGCGAAACATAAGGCATCGTTTTCCGAAACCCCTGAGAATGCCACGAACCTGCTTGCTATCGGAATGTTTACTCCTCCAGAAAATACGGACGCGGCGGAACTGGCCGCATGGACCTCGGTCGCGCGGATTATCCTCAATCTTCACGAAACCATTACTCGCTCATAGGAATCAGACTCATGCATTGGTATGACGAACTAAAATTACTCGAAACGCGACGCGAATTCCTCGGTCGTAGCGCCAAAGGCATCGGCACGTTAGCATTCGCCTCGCTGCTGAATATCGGTAAGTTTTCCGGAGCGGCCTACGCGGACGGAACCTGGCAAGGCGTGGTCGATCCGCTTCATCACGCCCCCAAAGCCAAACGCGTCATCCACCTGTGCATGGCTGGCGGCCCCTCCCATCTCGAAACCTTCGACCACAAACCCATCCTGGCTGAGCAGGATGGGAAATCGATGCCTGCGAGCATCACCCAGGGCCAACCCATCGCGCAACTTCAAGGCAAGGCATTGCGTTGTCTCGGCCCTCAACACGGTTTCCAGAAATATGGCGAATCGCGACAAGAAGTCAGCGACGTGCTCCCGAAAATCGGTGGCATCGCAGACGACATCTGCATCGTGCGTTCGATGGTCACTGAGCAAATCAACCACGACCCCGCACACACCTTCATGAACACTGGCTCATCCATCTCCGGGCGTCCAAGCATGGGCTCCTGGTTCACCTACGGCTTGGGAACGGGTGCCGAAAACCTTCCCGGCTTCGTTGTGCTCACGTCGATCGGAGGAGGTCAGGATCAACCCATCTCCACCCGTCAATGGAGCAGCGGATTTCTCCCCTCCAAATTTCAGGGCGTGCAATTCAGTTCCAAGGGCGACCCCGTCCACTACGTCAACACACCGTCCGGAGTCACACACGAACAACAAGGTGATGTCATCAACGCCATCAACAAACTCAACGCAGCGCGTCAGGATATGGTGAACGATCCCGAAATCGCCACGCGTATCAGCCAATACGAAATGGCCTTCAAAATGCAGACCTCGGTGCCCGATTTGATCGACTTTTCTGATGAACCCCAACACATCAAAGACCTCTACGGCGCGGAACGTGCGGACGGCACGTACGCGGCGAATTGCCTGCTTGCACGACGTCTCGCGGAACGGGGTGTACGCTTCATTCAACTCTATCATCGCGGCTGGGATCACCACGGCGAAGTCAAAAAAGCCATCAGCAATGTTGCGGGACTCGTCGATCAAGCCACCGCAGCCCTCATCACCGACCTCAAGCAACGTGGCATGCTCGACGATACCCTCGTCATCTGGGGCGGCGAATTCGGACGGACTCCCATGGCGCAGGGCAGTGGTCGCGATCACCACATTAAGGGATTCTCGCTGTGGATGGCAGGCGGTGGCATCAAACCGGGCATGACCTACGGGGCGACCGACGACTTCGGATACAACGCCGTCGAAGACATCTTCCCCGTGCACGATCTCCACGCCACCATGCTCCACCTTTTCGGCGTAGACCACAAAAAACTAACCTTCCGCGCCCAGGGCCGCGACTATCGCCTAACCGACGTCCACGGCCACGTCCGCCACGACATCCTTTCTTAGTCGTCATCGCGAGCGCAGCACGACAATCTCTCAGACCTATCGACCCGCAATAGAAAAAGAAAACCCGGGCAAAGCAAGTTCACCCGGGTATCTTCCATCAGGAAAGGCAAAGCATTTCTTGGTTTCTTTTGGTCTTACCTTTTCTTATCAAAGAAAAGGGCGGTTTAGGTAGTTAGGCCACCGCCATCGATGGTGATGGTCTGGCCCGTAATGTAATTCCCCGCTTTTGACGCAAGCAGGATAGCCGTACCCGCGATGTCTTCCGGTTCACCTAGACGTCGCAACGGATATGTCGCTTCCACCTTCTTCGCGCGCACGGGATCTTCCCAGAGTGCCTTTGCGAAATCTGTTTTAATCAATCCCGGCGCGAGGCCGTTGACACGAATGTTATGCGGACCATTCTCCACGGCCAGACAACGCACCAGTTGCAAGTCCGCGCCCTTCGAAATCACATACGCGCCAAGCATCGTATTCCCGCGATACGCACCCACGCTCGACACGATGATGATCGAACCATCCTTGCGTTCGACCATTTCCGGCAGCACCATCTGACACAACCAGTGGTTGCTCATGATATTGCAATGCATAACTTTCTCGAACGCTGAATCAGGGATTTCCGAAAGAGGGCCGTAGTGGGGGTTCACAGCCGCGTTGCACACCAGCGTATGAATGTCGCCCAACTGCTCATGCGTCTTCGCGACCAAGTTCTCCAGCTGCTCCTTGTGTGAAATGTTGCAGGCAATCGAGACCGCCTTCCCGCCACCGCGACTGTTGATGTCCTCTGCCACCGCGTCACACACATCGCCCTTACGACTCGAAATCACTACATTCGCGCCCTGTGCCGCCATCGCCTCGGCAATCGCCTTACCGATCCCTTTCGAAGAACCCGTTATCAAAACATTCTGACCCGTCATATCAAACATAATCTGCTCCTGGTTAATTTACAATTGAGCAGACCATCATGCCATATTGGACCTACCGGGACGCAAGCTACAATGTCGATTCAGGCACAGTACATTGACTCACAACCCGCCTATTCGGTATGATCTGCACTCTTTACCCCTGTGCCGGGGTGGTGAAATTGGCAGACACGCATGGTTCAGGTCCATGTGCGGGCAACCGCGTGGAGGTTCAAGTCCTCTCTCCGGCACCATTTTTCAATTTACTCCGAAGCCCCTTGAACAGGCCCTGTTTGCGGGGCTTTTGTTTGTTGCGCGGATGCGTCTGCTGTGATATTGTGATCGTCTAAACAATCCATACGAAACCAGCGAGGTCCGCCCATCATGAGCCCTGAAATCAACGATAACCATACGTCCCGTCGTCAATTCCTGAAAACTTCTGCCGCAGCTGCCGGCGCAGTAATGCTTACTTCGTCGCATGAGCGTGCTCTCGCGGCCACGCCGGATGACGGCAAGGATTATCGCAATTATCAGCCCGATCGCATGAAATATCAGGAGCTCGGTAATACGAAACTGATGGCGAGTCGCCTTGTATTTGGATGCGGCGCGGCACTTGCGGGCGGTAAAGCCGTGCGTTTGCTGGAGCGGTCTTTTGCGCAAGGCGTGAATTTCTATGATGTCGGGTATGACGATTATTACAAAGGCTCGGAAAAACATTTGGCGCCCTTCTGGAAACGTCATCGCGATGAAATCTGGGTGACCTCCAAAGCACCCGCGCGTGTTCCAGGTGGCGGAAAGTTGAACGCGGATAAAGCGAAACAGGCGGCGGCTTACTGGGCAAACCAGATGGATCTTTCGTTGCAACGACTCGAAACGGAATATGTCGATGCCTATTACTATATGGGCGTGAGCGATCCGGAGTTGGTTCAGAGCGAAGAAATGCACAACGCCTTCCTGGCGGCGAAGAGTGCGGGCAAGGTCGGTTATCTCGGCATCTCCACCCACGAAAATGCCAAAGAATGCCTCGAAGCCGCCACCGAAACAGGCTGGTTCTCCGTGGCGATGATCGCCATTACGCCCTCGGGCTGGTACGACTATCGCAAACGGGAATTACTCGGCGAGAAAGGTTCGCTCAAGGACATCAAGCCGATTCTCGACAAGGCCAAGGCGGCAGGCATTGGCATCTGCGGCATGAAAGCGGCCCGTCCCATCGCGCAACAACCCTACGGCGCGAAATACGGCACGGTCGACGATGCGAATCCCCTGGACACCTTCGATAAACACTATTCCCCGAATTTCCTGAAGGCGAATCTGAGTCCCTTCCAACGCTCCTACGCGTATTGCCTGGAAAACGGTGTCGATGTGTGCAACGCGGACATGCAGAACTTTAAACACTTCGAGGAAAACCTCATCGCCGCAAGAGACTCAAACATCCACTACGCGTGATTACTCTTCGATGCGTTCGTCGACTTCACAAAGATCCATTAGGCGGGCGAAATTGCTTTTGGCTTGTGCTTCGTAGGATTGTTTGACCTTGGCGCCCATGGTCTTCTCGATGACTTTGGTCATGCCTTTGTAGGTGAACTCGGTCTCTTGGGTAAGGCGTGTTTTTTCGCCCATGTCTTCGAACTGATAATCGACCGTTACAGTAAACTTGCCCCCTTCCAGTTCGATGGTGAAATGTTTGTGTTCCTCGAAGGCGGTGATAGTACCGGTGAGCGCGCTGTCTTCGTCGTCGTCCCAAACTTGGTGTACGGTGGTGCCGACCCATTCGTCGCCTTCATTGGTGAATTCGTACGCGGTGAGATGGTCGAGCCACTGCAACACCGCTTCGGGCTGCACGACCCAATAAAACACCGTCTCAACCGACGCTTCAATCTCGATAACAAATCTGGTTTCCATGAAAATTTTCCTTGGGAGTCAGTATAGAAACCGTAGGGATGAAATACAACCTGGCAGATCCAAACAAAAAAATCGCGGTAACGACCGGGGTCGTTACCGCAATCCAAGATAAGTCTGATTGAGTCAGAAAGGCTTAGACGCCTTCAAGCTCAACGGTAGCACCAACAGCTTCAAGCTTGGCTTTGATGTCATCCGCTTCAGCCTGGTCAACACCTTCTTTGATGGCTTTCGGAGCGCTATCGACGATTTCCTTGGCTTCTTTCAGTCCAAGACCGGTGATGCTGCGTACTTCTTTAATCACGGGAATCTTACCAGAGCCCGGCTCTTTCAGAATCACGTTGAAGGATGTAGGTCCAGCAGCTTCTTCACCACCAGCATCGCCACCGGCAGCAGGCATCGCGCCCATCATCATCGGGGCAGCCGCTTCAACACCAAACTTTTCTTCGAGCGCGCTAACAAGTTCGCTCAGTTCCAATACCGAAAGGTCGGCGATGGAATCGATAATTCCGTCAAGTTTATCTGACATGTCTTTCTCCTGTATTCATCGTATCCCCGATTTCCTCGGGGATTCTAAGTTTTAGTTTTGATTCCACGGTGGAATCGTTAACAGACTAGGCTGCCTCTTCTTCTTCCTTCTTCTTGCGGATGGCTTCTATCACGTTCACCATGTTGCGCGGTACGGCATTGAGTGTGCCCACCAGGTTACGCAACGGCATCGCGATGGTACCCACCACCTGCGCAATTAGTTGATCGCGTGATGGCAGATCGGCCAGTGCGTTCAATTTTGATGCGTCGATGACTTCACCATCCAGCACGCCGCCGAGCATGGAGATCACGTCCACGTCCTTGCTGAAATCCTTCAACACCTTTGCCGGTGCTACGGGATCCTCGCAGAAGGCCCAGGCGATCGGTCCATCCATATAGGCACTGGCATCACTGAGGTCCAATTCATCCAGGGCCCGCTTGGCCAGAGTATTCTTATATACCCGATAGGTCACGTTCTGCTCACGTAACTTCGCACGAAGTGTTGTTACTTGCTCAGCAGTAATGCCCTGATACTGAGACATAATCGCCACCGAGCTGTTCTGGATATTTTCCTTCAGCTCCGCAATGGCTGCTTCCTTTTCTGGAGTTGCCAATTCATTCACCTCCTTCCAACATAATTTGTACTGCTTCTCAAAAAAACAAAAACCGCAATGTCGACAAGAGACATTGCGGGACAATTCACACAGATCGAATCTGTTATCCACGGTCTCTGCAGGCAAATTTAAGGCCAATGGCCACCGACGGTCTACGACACGTTTGGTACTTTTCGCACCAAAGACGCATAGCTTAGCAAATAAACGCGAGTTGATGCAAGCAAACGATGCCGCACACCGCATGGAGCCATTGGCACCCAACGCGGTATTACACTCGATATGCTCACTACAGTCCTCGTTTTAGCCACAATTCAGTTCTGGACCGCCCAGTTTCAGCCCGGATACATTTCCCAACTGGGCGTATACCACGGCGGCCAATGGAAGGCCCAATCCGGCGACGACTGGCTGGCGATGATCCCGACAGCCAAAGGCTTTGAACTGGTCGATACCACTGTATATGCGGAACACGCCGTCGATGAAATGTTTGACGAACCCGGGCAGATGTCCGGTATCCGGGTCAGCACACCGTCCTGGACACACCCCACGTACTTGTTCCAGGGATTGGCAACGCTACGGCCTGGAGTCGTCCCCACGCTGTACAACGGATTCCACCCCTTGGCCCCGAGTCAATCCTTGATACTCAAAAATCCGTATCCAGATGTAGAACTCTATCGTCTGTCCGCCACAGGAAATCGCGAAGGTAACGTACTGTTCAAAAATTACACGCTCCATCTGGATTATCGCCAGAACGGCCACTCGACGGTCACCCAAGAACTCGTATTCTATGAACAACTCTCGGAGGAGGCCTATCCTCGACTCCTGTGGGCCGGCGATCTTGATGGCGATAACAAGCTCGATCTCATCATGGACATTACGTATCACTACAACGTCCAACATCTCGTGCTCTATCTTTCGTCATACGCAGCAGCGGGCGAACTAGTCAGGTTGGCCGCAGAACTAAAGACGTCTGGCTGCTAAATTCCTCGTCACACCTGCCATCATCGCGGAGCCTTATGTTATTGTTACCGGCATACTGAGGTGCCGTAATGACCAACGACAAAAATATTTCTGCAGAAATAACGTTGAACCGTTCGCAGTTGATTATGATGACGCTGCTCATTGAGGGTCTCATGCTGGTTGCAGGAGTTGGAATCGCACTGTGGCGGGATGCCTCGTTCTGGCAGATCTCGTCCGTTACGTCAAGCGCTGTCCTGCTGGGAATCGTCAGTGCTGTTCCCCCACTCGTCATTATTATCGGAATATCCGAGTCAGATACGAAACTTGGCGCACTTGGCCGCGAAAATTTCGGCCCCGTCATCGGCTTGTTCAAAAACGTGTCCATTCTGGACATCGCCTTCGTATCTATCATGGCTGGCTTGAGCGAGGAAGCGCTCTTTCGGGGTGCGCTTCAGACCTTTGTAGCCGACCACATGGGTATCTGGGCGGCCCTCGCAATCATCTCGATTCTATTCGGATTCGTGCATTTCTTATCATTGACCTATTTTGTGTTCGCTACTCTCATCGGTCTGTATCTCGGAATCCTCTACGTCTGGACCGACAGCCTTCTTGTCCCAATCCTGTCCCACGCGGTCTACGATTTCGTCGCGCTTGTCTACGGTACTCGCTTCATGCGCAAAAACAACGGTTCCGGGATAGAACATGCCGGATAGTATGCCCGATCACCATCTCGACGCAGCTTCCAACGTGCAATTCGCGCTCGGCGTTCACAACGTCCACCTCATTGACGTATCTCATTCAATTGAATCTCTAATCGACTCCTCAGAAGAGTCCACACTAATCGTCGGCCTGCGTCTCTCGCCCAAAAAAGAACTCTTGGACCGGCTCGCACGAAGGATTGGTCTCCAAAAGCGTGAATCCGGAACTTTTCATGACATTAGCGATCGTGTCGTCGCGAAGGGGTGGTCGCTGGAAGACGGTGTAGCCGTATTGCCCACGCTTGATTCAGCGCGATTTTCGTTTCCGCTTGACGACGCAGCCTCCCATCGATTCCTCATTCGAGAAATATTGCTGCCGCGGCGTTATTCACTTCCCCTGAAACTCCAACTCCTCCTGCGAGTGTATGCCCTGTTGCTGGCCCTCCGACCCGGCATACGATTTCTCTACCGCGGCGTATATATTCGGATAAGGCGTTCATGAAACCGCTAATTCAAACAGTGTCGGAGACCCTGGATCGCGAACTCGACCAACAGCGATTTCTACTCGTCGGAAATGCGCAGCGAAAACGTACCGCATTTCTATATGAACCCAACGCGACAGCCCCCTCCATCATCGTTCGCATCCCCGGCCACTGGGATACCGTCAGCAACTGCCAAGCAGAACACGAGGGGTTACGCGAGTTCGCCAGACTCGACATCAACGGCATGCTCGCTCCAGAAGCATTGGGCACCTGCACGCTAGGCGATACGCAATGTTTCCTGCAACGGTTCCTCCCAAGCAGTCAATGGATGGGTAGTTTGCCAAACCAACGAAAGATACCCGTCGCGGACCACATCTCGAAGGCCACGAGTCACCTCATCGACCTCTTTCATGCGAGCAAACGAACAAGTCCAGACGATCCCATCTGCAATGCACACTGTTTCCAGCACCGCGATTTCTGGCTCGGTAATCTCGGGTGGCAGGGTCGCACCCTAGTCCTGTATGATTTCGAATATGCTCGACCCGACGGCTATCCACTGTTCGACCTGCTCCATTTTGTGCTTTACTACCGAGTCGCTTTGCGCAATCGAAAGCTTGTCAGACAAAACGTTGCCGGAGGTGAGTATCAGCGCGACAAGGAAGAACGTAATTTCGCCTTAACGACCGAGGACATCAATACGGTACTTGTAGCCTCTACGTCATATAGAAACATGGTTTGTGACGCCATCGCGCGTTACTGCGGCGCATGCGGCATTGATTCAGACACCGCAGGACGGCTCGTCTTTGATTTCATTGAGAACCAGGTAGAGAACAGTCGAGGCTTAAAAGGAATGTCGGCGAACTGGGCGCAACCCATCACCGACCAAATCAAAAAACGAATGGAATCGTGAACGTGGGCCTTAGAAATGCAGACTCTGCCGAAACGGAAAAAACCTGGAAGGGATACTACTCTTCGCTAGCAGGCCAAACCGGCTCGGATAAATTTCGCGAGGAATTTGATCGCTATACCTATGTCCACACCTGGCACAACTCTGTTCGCGTCATCAATCGCTATGCACGTATTCTAAACGGCGATAAAATTCTAGACGCCGGTTGCGGATGGGGCCGACTGTTACTGGGGGTTCTCGAATCGCATCACGATCTCGACATCACCGCAATCGATCTACAACAGGACGCACTCAATCTCGGGAAATCATTCATCGGCGAAGAAAATAACGGGAACAAAATTACCTGGCAACAAGAAAACCTGACATCCCTGAGCCTGCCCGATGCCTCGTTCGATGTCGTATATTCCGCGCGCGTATTCCAGCATCTTGATGTACCCCCTGAAGGCATTGCAGAACTGCTGCGCGTACTGAAACCGGGAGGACGATTCCTCATATTCCTCCAGAACAGCCTCTGCCCATTAAACAAAGGCTATTATGCCCGAATGTACTCCCCCGCCCAGGTTCGCGCATGGTTCGACACCAATCCCGTGCAACAGCTCAGCGTTTCCACAATGGATTTTTATCCCGGCAACGCGGCAAAACTCCTGCCACTACCCATCCGTATGGGATTCGAATCGATACTCGGCGCGGTTCCATTCCTCAATCGATACGGCGGGAAAGTGGCCGCGTGGGGCGTCAAATAAAAAGCGCAGCGACATCCAACTGATGCCGCCACGCGTTCATTTCATTTCGTTTCGGTGACTATTCGCCGAGATGTTCGTCGAACCATCCGATCACCGCACGCATGGCCACATCCGCATCGTCTCCGCGAAATCCATGTCCTGCACCGGGAATCGTGATGAAGTCTGTTGTGACTTTATTCTCTATGAAGGCGGCGTGGATCGTTTCACTCGTGAGAATCGGTACGAGTTTATCTTCATCGCCGTGTATCAACAATGTTGGTGGATCATCCGGTGTCACATGTAGAATCGGCGAGACATAGGCGGCATCTTCCTGTTCGAACTCCAGTGCCGGGAAGCGCTCGTTCGGTCCTACAATCGAACGCAAGTCAACCGGTGGGAAATACGCGACGACTGCCGCCACGCGACCTTTGCCTGCTTTGGCATCGTCATCGGGAGCCTCACCCACGGGGCCCGTAGCGCAACCCAGCATCAATGAGAGATGTCCACCTGCGCTGCCACCGAACACCCCAAGGCGTCCCGGGTCAACACCATGTTCTTCTGCGTGATCGTAGATATGCGTTACCGCATTTTCAACATCGGCCACCGCTTCGGGCACTTTGAACTTCGGCGCGCTTCCATGGCGAACCGTGTATACCGTATATCCGCTATCCAACATTCCGGCAAACCGTTTCGCTGCACTTTCTGGCGGGGAATAACGCGAGAACCATCCGCCGCTTACCATGTAGATAATGGCAGCGCCGTTTGCTTTTTTCGGTTTGATGACATCATAGGTCAAGGCCATTCCGTCTTTGTGTCCATACACGACATCCGGCGTGATCGAAACATCCGATTCCGCCCACGCGCCACTCATGATGCTCATCGCGACCACCAAACATCCTGTTACCAGTCGACCAAATTGTCTCATCGCTATTCTCCTGCTTAACCACACCAGATTTATTGAAAATGTATTGCAAGCCGTCCAGTGTAAACCGAATCAGGCGCAAAGACAAGCCTACGCTAATGTTCATCCAGGCCGTGGATGACGCACAGCACATGGTCAATCGTCTTCAGGATCTCAGGCATGTATTCGGCCACCCCTTTCGGGCTACCGGGCAACGCATAAATCAGTGTTTTGCCCATCACGGCAGCCACCGTCCTGCTCAGCGTGGCCAGGGGTTTATCGACCCCGTATTTCGCGCGAATGGCTTCCATAATTCCGGGAATCACCTTATCCGCCAATGAAAGTATTACGTCTGGAGTGATATCGCGCGGACCCACGCCGGTACCACCGGTGGTAATCACCAGATCCGTGTCTGAATCACGCGCATCGATCAAACGACGTTCCAGCTCGGGTTTTTCGTCGGGAAGTATCACGCAGCGCACCGTTACGGATATCGACGTATTGGCGAAATACTCTTCGATGGATTCGCGAATGGCCGGTCCGCCTTCGTCTTCGTAGTCTCCGGCATAGGCGCGATCACTCATCGTCGCGATCAACACCTGTAACGGATTTTCCTTCGTGAAGCGCGTTGCCAGTCGATCTTGATCGTATTGTCCCATCATCCCCCCTTTGTTATCGCGTCAATCGCAGTTCTACAATGGTTCCCACTTCAAGCCCCGTCTCCCCTTCTGGAAACGGAATAAACCCATGCGCATGACACAACGCATTGATGTGCGCCGAGCCGTGATACGGAATGCGTTTAATCGTGCCTCCCGGCGTCACAACCACGGGTACCCACGATTTACGGCCACCCGATTTTCGGCTGAAGCGTTCGCCCAAGGGCATCCGAATCATCGGTGGTGCGTAGTCGTGTCCCATCATTTTATACAAAAATGCTTTCACAACCAACTCGAAAATCGTGTAGGTTGCCACCGGATTGCCCGGCAATCCCCAGCAGAACACCGTATCCGACTTTCCAAACGTCGTTGGTTTGCCCGGCTGAATCGCGACGCGATCATAGAGAATTTCGATCCCTTTTTCTTTCAATATCGTGGGAACCAAATCGAACTCGCCCATCGATACGCCACCGGACAATAGTACCACATCGTTTACTTCAATGGCCCCGCCGATTACCGCATGCAACGACTCTTCATTGTCCCGCGCGATGCCCTCGAAAATAGCATCGCATCCCGTCGCTTCCACCTGCGCGCACAAGGAATACGCGTTGCTGTTGCGAATCTGAACCGGCGACGGTTTAATCGAAGGCTCCACCAGTTCGTCACCGGTGGCAATAACCCCGACCTTCGGGCGACAGGCCACCTCCACCTCAGCGTATCCCATCGAAGCCAAAACGGCGACATCGGGCGGGCCCAGCAGATGCCCCGGCAACAGCAAGCTATCATTCGGTTGCACATCTTTGCCCATCGCGGCAATATTGTCGTTGGCCGTCTCGTTCACGAAGCGAACCGTCGCACCATCCCCAGATCGTTCGCTGTGCTCCACCATGAACACGCAGTCCGCGCCCTCGGGTATTGGTGCGCCCGTCATGATCGACGCACACGAGCCTGGCGTGATGGGCTGCGTCGGCGCGTAACCCGCTGCTATAGTCTCTCCGACCGTCAACGGCTCTCCCAAATCCGCACGACGGCACGCAAAGCCGTCCACCATCGCACGATCAAAGGGCGGCATGGCCATGTCCGCGACGATTTCCTGGGCCAACACGCGCCCGACGACATCGCGCAACGACACCGTTTCTGCACCCATCAATCGGACCGACGCGAGCGCGGTCGCGTATGCCTCTTCAAAAGAAATCATGGCGCCGGGGATGCTACCGTTGCGGACACCTCGTCCAGCGAAGGCGGATCATCCTCCCATTCCCATGTCTCTTGAAACACACCGTCATCAACGAAATACATGATGGGCGGCGCGGTCTCTATGAACGACATCCAGGTCAAATTCTCCATCAGCTGCATACGAAACGTCGGTTCCGTCTCCAACAGGAAGATGTCCAGCTTATCCTCATCACCCAACATCAGCGCGGTCATTGGCGGCAGGGTGTCGTCCGCGTCCAATTCATTTAGCCCCGGCACCGATGCCATGCAATGTTCGCATTCAGTATTCAGAAATACGACGAGATGCTGTCCGATGCCCAGGTCAACCTCTTGGCTGCCCGATGTAAACTGAATCGACAGATCCTTTGTGGCATCAATCTGAACCGCAACGGTCGGTTTGTCAGGAGCGCTCAGATTGGCGAAAATGGTGATGCCTACCACGAGACCGACTCCGAACCGTGAGATCAATCGCGCAGGAATCCCCGGTTTGAAGGCTTCGCCCTCGGAATCTCGAAGGCCATAGGCTGTGCCGACGATAATGGCTATCAACACGGCGTTCTTTGCCAGTGACTGCGGCGGATTCATCTTGATGTAATCGCCGAAACACCCGCAGTCCTCGAGGCCGTTCACCTGCCAGGCATACAAGATGAGTCCGCTGAAAACCAACGTCAATGCCGTGGAGCCAATAAAGGATAGGTTTTTGTATCGCCAACCCCAAATGAATGCGGCACCCAAGGCGGTTTCAACCGCTAGTGACGCATAAGCCGCAGCGCGCACGAATGAAGGATCCTTGATTACGCCATAGGCCGAGATGACCACCCCAAAGCCGTCCACATTCATCGCCTTCAAACCGGCCGAAACCAGGAAGAATATGCCAAGGGTGATTTCCGCATAGCGTGCATATTTATTCATGAATGTCCTCGGCTTCAACGTACTCGGAAAGTTTTGCACCGAAAATTCCAATCGAGAAACCTTCGGCACGAATCGCCTTTGTCGCACTTCGAGAAACCAGCAACAAAGCGAGCATATTCCAATAGGGGAATACTGCCGGGATGAGTAGGGCCAGAAGAATCCAACGCTTCAGCAACACCGCCGCGCCCAAGGTAACGAGCATCTGGAGGGGAACGAGCGCGTAAAACAGATGGGGAATATCTGCCAGCGCGTAGAGGGAGAGTGCTGCTATCATGGCAACAATGCACCACATGGATGCGATTTGACAGCGTGCGACATGCACAAGTTTTTTGACTTCGGTCAAGAGAATCTCCTTAAGGTTAACAACCAATGGAATAATATCTCGCACACGAAATCAGGTCAAATTACGAGATGAGTCCAAACCAATAGAAAAGGGGATGATGTTTCCATCATCCCCTTCAATCAAACTATAATTCGTAGCCTTATTTTGCCGGTACAGGCTCTTCAGCCTCTTCCGTCATCAACAAGGGATCTTCTTTCGTCTTACGATGAATCGAGGGACCCGTGAATTCCGGCGGCGTATCCAGGAATATGCCTTCGTCATACATCCACTCGAATCCACCCTTCATCAACGTTTCTGTCACGCTATCGTAATCTGAATTGTGGTGATCGCGTACCGCGCGGAAGTTCGCCTTGATGCGCTGCCGTGCGTTTTTACAGAACAGGTCGCAAACTTCCTGAGGCGTCTGATCATTCGGATTCGCAGCAATTCTGGATTCAGTCATGGCCAACGCAGAAGCCATCGCAAACAGATCTACACCAATGTCCACGAAGTTCGCAAGAAGTACCTGCTCATACTCAAGCTGTTCTTTGTACTTCGCCATTGTCAGCAACAGACGGAAAGCCAACTTCCGGCTGGTTTTTTCGATATACGGAAGGTGCTGAGAATTCGACGGGCTCAAATATTTCACATTGTACGACTGAGACGACGGAATGAACAGCGACGGCACCCATCGGGTATAGAACTTCGCTGCATTGATGACCAATTCCATCTTCGATTTCTTCTGATTCGGCTTGGGCTGAAGTAACGGCATCACCAATTTGAAATGGGTGTCCATCGCTTCACGACCCATGATGAGATACATCACCTGAGTCGAACCTTCGAAGATACGTCCGATACGCGAATCGCGCAACCAACGTTCCGCCGGTACCGGACGGTCACCGCGACCATGCAACGACTCAGCCGTTTCAAAACCACGTCCGCCGCGTACCTGCACGAAATCGTCCACAAGCGCATTCGACGCTTCGGTACAGAATAATTTGGCCGCGGCCGCTTCGAGACGAATGTCCGCGTTGCCCTTATCCGCCCAGGAGCAGGTCAGCCATACCATCGATTCCATCGCGTAGGTTTGCGCTGTAATATTCGCGGAATACTTCGCAATCGCCTGGTGTTTACCAATCGGCACGCCCCACTGAATGCGCTCGTTAATCCACTTTTCCAGCTCACGTACCACGAGTTTAGCGCCACCCGTGGAAGAAGCCGGCATGCCCAAACGCCCTGTATTCAGGGTCGTTAGCGCAATCTTAAGCCCTTCACCCGGTTTACCCACGATGTTCTCCGCAGGAATCTTCACATCCTTAAACGTCAACACACCGTTCATGATCCCGCGAATACCGGTGAAGTCACAGATGTGTTCGGTCTCGAAACCAGGAGTGCCTTTTTCAACAATAAAGGTCGAAATCTGCATGCGCTCTTTCCCGTTCACAATCTTGCCGGGAATGTTTGCCATCACAACCAGAATACCCGCAGCCGGGCCATTCGTGATCCACAGCTTCGTACCGTTCAGGATGTAATGCTCGCCGTCTTCCGTGAGCACGGCGGTCATGCCCATCTTCGCGGGATCAGAACCAACATCCGGTTCGGTCAACGCAAACGCGGAAATTTCACCCGCAGCCATACGCGGCAAATACTTTTTCTTCTGCTCTTCCGTGCCGAATAATTTCAACGGCTGAGGCGCACCGATACTCTGGTGTGCAGAAACCCACGTCACGGTCGAGTTACAGTAACTACCCAAAAACTGAAGCGCACGGCAGTAATTCACTTTTGTGAATCCAAGACCGCCATACTCTTTGGAGATCGTCATTCCGAAAGTGCCGATTTCAGCCAGCGCATCAAGCGCTTCCTGAGGATACACACCCGTGCGATCGATTTCCGTCGCGTCGATATGTTTCTCACAGACTTCCTTCAACTGCGCGATGTAGTCATCACCAATTTTTTTATCCTCAGTCGTTTGGACTGGGTAGGGATGCATCAGATCCCAACGAAATTTACCCCGGAATATTTCCGCGGTAAAACTCGGAAATTTCCAATCGGATTCACGCGCGTCTTCCGCGAGTTCCATTGCCTTTTCTTTCGCGGCATTGTTCAGATCTTGTTTAGCCATGACGCCTCCACTGTACACATCAATTCGGTTCCAATGGCCTGCTCAAAAGCACAACCGTTTAGACCAACCGACGCGGGTTCGTTCCTGCCTCAATCGCCTTCAGCGGCGACACAACAGGATTAGGTTACATTTTCTATTATAAGCTCTGTTTCAAGATAGGGATATTGCACAGGTGAAACAGAAAAAAACGATACATGTTCCACCGCTCACGTTTCGCAGCCACGACAGGTGAGCGCAGGAAAACAGCCAGTATAGCCAAAATCACACAAAATTCGCAATATTGACATAAAACAATCCAACCGTTCGCATATATATTATCCCTTTGTATACCAATTTGCAAGGGATTTGTGCTCTCCCGCCATACTCGGACCGCAAACCTCGTTCTGAAATGTACTTGGTCTTGGACTAATCGGCGCCTAGAACAGCGATTCGATCAATATCCGAGCGCCGCCTCATACACCGAATCAATCTGCACGCCGTCCACGCCGAGGGCGATCATGGCTGCGGTGTCCTTCAGGCCGCGGGCCTGGGCTTCATCGACTTTGTAGTGGAGCAGGTTGACACTTACGATGACCTGTAGCCCCATCGATCGGTAGGCTTTCACGTTTTCAGCGTTGAAATCGTCCGCGTGTCCGAAGATAAAGTGACCGTCCACGAAATCGGGATCATCCGCGATTTTTCCTTTCACCTGATCCACGGAATCCCTCGTGGCGATACGTCGCGGACTCACGATGTATTCATGAATCTCCTTTTTGCCGATGAACAGCGCGTTTGCCAGCAGTCCGTAATGCGACAACAGCCCCTCCATCTGCCCGGCGAACTCCTTTTCCTTTCCTTCCGGAACGCCTTTGATGTCTGGCATCAGCTCGATCCGGTTCGCGCTGGCTTTGCAGAACATCTCCAACGTCGGCACCAAATCCGGCGACACCAGTTCGTGCAATTCCTTCACGGTCACATCCGTGATCCGTTTCGACACGCCGGCGGTGCGTTTGAGGCTCCCGTCATGCAACACGACAATCACGCCGTCTTTCGTCACGCGCAGATCCACCTCAATATGGGTGTAACCCCGCCGAATCGTCTCTTCCAGCGAAGCTAAACTGTTCTCGGGAATCGTATCTGTCACAACGCCACGGTGCGCGACCACGATCAGGTCATCCGCCGCCTGAACATTCGCGACCGAAACCAACACTGCACATAGAAGTCCAAACCCGATAGATTGAATACAATACGGTCTCACGCGGTTACCTCCACAATCGCCATCAACTTCAATGCTATGATACAGTAGTTCGACTCAAAATCCACCAGGGAGCCGATTTCCGTTATGGCCAATGATGATAAGAAGAAAAAGAAAATGAATTGGGGCGAGGCCTGGGGTGAAGCGCGCGACCTCATGTGGGCGCACCGGAGCCGTCTGGCGCTTGGACTTTTCCTGTTGGCGCTAAATCGCGGTGCCGCCTTTGTATTGCCGTTCAGTTTTGGACCTTTCGTCGGTAGCTTAACCGAGGGCGATGTGGACCGGATAAAAACGGTAACCCTATACTTGGCCATCGCCACGGTGGTTCAATCCATCACCTCGTTTCTCCTCTCGAAAATTCTCAGCGTATCCGCGCAACACGCCATCATGGAAATGCGCAAGACCGTACAACAACACGTCACGCGTCTTCCGACGAGCTACTTCGACAACACAAAATCCGGCGTACTTATATCCCGCGTGATGAACGACCCTGAAGGCATCCGAAATCTTGTTGGTACCGGTGTCACCCAGCTGATCGGCGGCATCGTCACGATCATCGTCGCTTTTGGATTTCTCTTCTGGTATTTCTGGCAGCTCACCCTCATTAGCCTGCTTGTGCTCGGAATCTTCGCGGGAGTCATGTTTTTTGCCTTCGCCAAATTGCGCCCCCTCTTCCGGGTACGCGGCGAAATCACCGCCGATGTCACCGGACGTCTCACCGAAAGCATGGGGGGCATCCGTGTGGTAAAAGCCTACACGGCAGAAGACCACGAGGACGAAATTTTTGCGAACAATGCCCAGAGGCTCTACGAAAACGTTGCATCATCCCTCACAGGTGTCGCCGCAGTAACCGCTATTTCCACGGTAGTCATTGGTGCCTTGTCCATAGTTGTCATGATCGTCGGCGGGAATGCCGCTATGGACCCGAATAACGATTTCGATCTTGAAGCGCTCATTACCTACATCGCGCTGACCGGAATGATGGCCTCGCCTCTCATCAACATGGCCAACATCGGCACGCAAATCACGGACGCCTTTGCGGGACTCGACCGAATCCGCGAAATTCGTAGCATGACGACCGAAGGCGAGAAGGACGACGATCTAGATGCCCTGGAGACCATCAATGGCGACATCGTATTCGAGGATGTCTTCTTCGAATACGAGGAGGATAAACCCGTGCTCAACGGCGTATCCTTTGAGGCACCCGCCGGCACAACGACCGCGCTCGTAGGCTCCAGTGGTTCGGGAAAATCGACGCTCATCGG
Source organism: Candidatus Hydrogenedentota bacterium (assembly GCA_046583315.1). Classification (GTDB taxonomy): domain Bacteria; phylum Hydrogenedentota; class Hydrogenedentia; order Hydrogenedentales; genus DTSJ01. The sequence continues at coordinate 3,985 of JAYGCN010000157.1, read as the reverse complement.
CCTTGTCATGGCCTTCCACTACGCCAATTCCGGCACCATCACCATTGACGGACGCGACATCACCTCCGTAAAACTCAAAGACTACCGATCCAAGCTCGGCGTGGTCATGCAGGACAACTTCCTCTTCGAAGGCACCATTGCCGACAACATTCGTTACTCCCGGCCCGATTCCACCATGGACGAGGTTCGCCAAGTCAGCAAAATCGCTCACTGCGACGAATTCGTGGACGGTTTCGAAGACGGTTTCGATACCGTCGTCGGCGAACGCGGCGTGAAACTATCGGGCGGGCAGCGCCAGCGCGTCGCCATTGCGCGGGCCATCCTCGCCGATCCGAAATTGCTCATCCTCGATGAAGCGACCGCCTCGCTCGACTCGGAATCGGAAGCGAAAATCCAGGACGGCTTGGAATCACTTCGCGAGGGACGCACCTCATTCGTCATTGCTCACCGCTTGTCCACCATTCAGTCCGCCGACCAGATTCTCGTGCTCGAACACGGTGAAATCGTCGAGCGCGGCACGCACGCGGAATTGCTCGCCATCGAGGGACGCTACAAACAACTCTACGACAAACAATACAAATTCGAGATGAACCGTTTCATCAATCCCGGCGAGGAAATCGAATCCGAGGAAGCCTAGGAACAATTCAAGTTTACGCGCTTCAAAAGTTCAACGTGGATGGTAAGTCATTTCGTACATGTCTCAATCCAGTCTCAAATCGAATCCGACGGTGACCAGTCGGCGTACCGTCGCAGCAATATTTATTCCTCTCATCCTTCTCCTGATCACAGCAACCGTCTGTAGAGGCATCACCCGACCCGACGTCCACTGGATCGCGAATGAAGGAACGGCTCGGTGGATTCATCCTTTCATTCCCCCCGATCCGGGTGCGAGATTGAATAAAGACCGCAGGGTCACGTATGTGCGAACCTTCTCGCTGGACACGGTTCCCGCCGAAGTTCCGCTCACGGTCGAGGTATTTCGCGACGTGCAGGTCGAGGTCAATGGATCACACGCGCTGGATTCTGAGGCCACATCGCCGGACGAATTGTTCACTCAAAGGCGAATCGATATCGCGCCCTTTCTCGTCCCCGGCAAAAACACCCTGCGCATAACCGTGCAAAATGATACCGGCCCTCATTTGATGCGGGCATCCGCTCCCGCGGTCGATCTGTACACCTTGGACTCCACCGATTCCAAAGATTCGTGGCGTTTTACTTCCGATTTCACCGGTGCCGGCAAGGTAATTGATGCGATGAAGCCGCTTCTTCCGAATACTTCGTGGCTGAGCAAGACGACCCCCGGCCTGGGCGCTTCGGCCATCCCCTATTTCCTCGTTCTAAGTCTCGCGATTTTTCTCGTCCTCAATCGCGCAAAGAACAATTCGAATTCGACACCACTCCCGAGTCCATCGGCCGCCCGCTGGTGGATCATGGCCTTGTTTCTAGCCATGGCCTGCAACAATATCCTACGTATTCATTATTACGTTGGAATGGATATCAATGCGCACTACAGCTACCTTCAATTCCTGTTGACCGAGCATCGATTGCCTCTTGCCACGGATGGAATATTCGGTTTTCGATCGCCACTGTTCTACCTGATAGCCTCCCCGATGTTCGCACTTCTCAATCTGCTTTTCGTTGAGGACACGGCGAAGCAACTTATACGAATTGTTCCCTACCTCATGGGACTCGGCATAATCGAAGTACATTATCGACTTTTCAAGAGGCTGATGCCTGAAAATCCGACATACATCATTCTCGGAACGCTGCTCGGTGCATTTCTTCCCGTGAATCTCTACATGAGCAACTTCATCAGCGACGAACCTGCGGCCGGTATCACCGGTGCCTGCGTTGTGCTCTTCGCGATCATCCTGCTCCATCAAGATAAACCACCCACCTCGCGCCAGGCCGCCATTGCAGGCATTCTCCTCGGCCTCGCATTGCTCTCAAAAATGAGTACCGCGCTTCTTGTAATACCATGCGTAATCGTCATGATCGTTACCCATCGATTAACCGACGCGCCCTCTGAATTGAACCGTCGAACCATGTTCAAAAATCTGGCCGTGGCGACCCTGGCCTGCTTCATCGTTTCAGGCTGGTATTTTCTGCGCAACTGGTATCATTTGGGGGCACCCGTCGTGGCGGGGTGGGACAACACCACCTACGAATGGTGGCAATACCCCGGTTACCGGACAGCCGCGCAATATCTGCGATTCGGCCAAGCCCTTAGCTACCCGGTCGACTCGGCGTTCGTGGGGTATTGGGACGGACTCTACTCAACATTCTGGCTAGACGGTTGGTATGCTCCCGGCAAATACTGGAATCTCCCCCTCTTGATGACCAGTGCATGGTTCGCGTTGCTACCTACCGTACTGTTAGGTTTGGGAATCGTCACGCCGCTCCTCCGCATGCTCGCGGATCCCCGGAATCCGTGCACCCCGGACGACCGAATCGCCCTATTTACTTCAACCTGCATCATCCTCTACAGCCTTGCGATTCTCTACATCCATCTCACAACACCCATATACAGCGCGGTCAAAGGCACCTACTATTTCGCGATACTCCCCTGCTTCGCATACGCCATCATGCGCGGCGTGGTTTTCGTAGACCAGGCCATCGGGCAACGAGTCCGACCCTTCTTCTATGCCACCCTCGCCTGCTGGATCGTCAGCACTTACGGCGCATACTTCATCATCCGATAGTCACGGCCTTTCCTCCCTCGATAGAATCATAAATCGCCTGCACGACTTTCATGTACTGCAATCCATCCTCGAAACTCGGATAATAATCAAAATCCGGCTCGCGAATAGCCCGAATAAAGTCCTCCTCCACGCGCCAGTTCCGTATGTCATATCCATCCCCCTCCGCGATGGCTACCGGAGACAACGTGCCATCCATGTTCACCCACGAAAACTCGTTCGTGAACACCTCATACACCAACGTCCTCTCCGAACCATAAATCTCTATCCGGTCCGCGCCATTCGGCACCGCCGCATTCATCGTATACTGCACCGGCACGCCATTTTCCATATGCGCATTCGCCAATATCTGATCGGGTATCCGAATGGAGAGACTTTCACCATCCGCCTCCGGACGTTCCTCAACAAAAATATCCGAGGTCGCCGCCACCGATTCCGTCATGCCGAACCACCGATGCATCACCTCGATATACATGCCCAGCGTGTGCATGTTCAGTCCCGACAAGCGATGATCCTTACGCCAATTTACCAGCGCATCATCCGCCGCGAACAAGTCCGTGAAACTCTGCACGCGCACCAGCCGAACCTCACCCAATGTACCGTTCGCCAAAATCTTCACCATCGTCTTGTCGATACTCAAACCAAAGGGAACCGGACACAACATCGCCACCTTGTCCTTCGCGCGACTCACCCCAATCATCTCCTCGGCTTCAGCGCGATTCATCGCCATGCGCGCCTGACAAAACACATGTTTTCCCGAAGCCAACGCCGCGATCGATATATCCCGATGTTTGTACGGCCACGTGCCGATCACTATCGCGTCCAAATCATCCCGCGCCACCATCGCCTCCCAAGAGTCATCCACCACCGGAATCCCAAACGCATCCGCCGCCGCACGAGAAGACTCCCCCGATCGATTCACCACCGAGACAATTTCTACGCCGTCAATCTTCTGAAAACCAGGCACATGCCGATCCCGACATATCCCGCCAAGACCAACTATTCCAATTCGTATCGATTCCATTCCTGATTCCTTTGACCATCAACTTGTTGTTCACTCGACTCTGCACGGGGTAGAATGTACAGTGTACACAAATTCCGCCTACCACTACAGGACTCACCATGAAATCTTTATCCATGCTGCTTGCACTCGTTCTAACTGTCACCTGCACCACCACCCACGCACTCGAAGCAGGCGCATCCCGCGTCAATCTCGTGCCACCTACTCCGGCGACGATGGGCGGGTATTTTGACCGGACGGATGTGTTTTCAGGGGTGAGCACGCC
>JAYGCN010000134.1:0-8637 GCA_046583315.1 Candidatus Hydrogenedentota bacterium | reverse complement strand
TCGCGCTTCGGATTCAAGGGTTCGGATCAGCAAAAAATGGCAAGTCAGCTTTCCGGCGGGGAACGCAATCGCTGCAACCTGGCGAAACTGCTCAAAGAAGGCGGCAATGTGTTGTTGCTTGACGAGCCGACGAACGACCTTGATGTGAATACGTTGCGGTTGTTGGAAGAAGGGTTGATGAACTATAGCGGATGCGCGATGGTGATTAGTCACGACCGCTTTTTCTTGGATCGCATCTGCACACACTTACTTGTGTTCGAAGGGGACAACGTACGCTGGTTCGAAGGCAACTATCGCGAATACGAAGAGTGGCGCGTGAAAGAATTGGGCAGCAAACTCTTCGAGAATCGTCGCGCGCGGTATCGGAAGATCGTGAAGTAGAAACTTAGTCAGCGGTTTCAGCGGCGACCAGAGCGGGCGCTGACTTGGGCGCGGGTTCAGGCGCGGGTTCAGGTGCGGGTTTGGTGCTGAGGGTCGCAGTTTTTTCGCCTTTTTCGGTGTCCCACGCGATGATGTTGCCTTTCCAATCGGTGGATAGTACGAGGCTTCCGTTTTTGGCGAAGCGGGCTTGATAGGCCCAGTCGGACATTTTTTCGTAGGCCTTGACCTCTTTTCCAGCGGAATCCCAGCGTTTGGTCAAGCCGTCTTCGCCGGAGGAAACGAGTTGTCCGTCCTGACGGTAATCCAGACTCAATACGCGACCGCTGTGCGCTTTGATTTTTCGTACCTGTTTGTATTTCCAGGTGTCCCAGATGATAATTTCGCCTTCGTCGCCCGCGGTCGCCATCAGGTTCGAGTCGTAGGTGTAATCCATATCGTTGACGGCCTTGTTGTGACCCTTCATGGCTTCCACCTCGCGACCGTTTGCTGCTTGCCAGAAGAACACGCCGCCCGCGCGGTCGGCTGAGGAGAGTAACTCGCCGTCGGGTGAGAATTTGATGGCGTACAACCAGTCGGTGTGCGCTGTTAACTCGTAGAATAGATCGCCGGTTACCGTATCGTATACGCGCACCTTGCGGTCGGGCCCGCCGATGGCGAGCATGCTGTGGTCGGGGCTGATGTCGCCTGCGAGGATGGTGTCGTAGCCGCGACCGTAGGTGCCGACGCGTTCGCCGGTTCGTACGTCGTATAAAACGGCTGCTGCGGAGTCGCCTTCTTTGCCTCCACCAGCGAAGAGCATCTCACCATTGAGGCTGAAGGTCATGGTGTATATCTCGCCTTCGGTGAAGGGCAACACGCCGAGCATCTTATAGGTGTCGAGGTTGTAGAGGAGTATCTGCCTATCGCCGCCGAGGGCCATTAAGGATGCGGTGGGGCTGACGGCCAGGGCGCGGGCCGTGCTGGGGCGAATGCTCTCGGAGGCAAAGGCCGCCAGTTTTCCTTCGGGCATGGGAGGCGGTCCGTCGCCGATTTTCGCGGCAACGAAGACGGGGTGATCGTTCTTTTCGACTTTGGCGACCTTTACCTTGGAGTTCGACCGTTCTCGCAGGCCGGATTCGATCCATTTCTGGATGATGTCGAGCTGCTCGTCTTCGAGCGGCTTACCGCGCGGGGGCATGATGGGATCGATTTCCTGCATGACCATCTGGAAGAGTCGACTGCCATCGAGATCGCCGGAAGCCAGGAGGATTTCACCGGAACTACCGCCGTTCATGGCGTTGGCGAAGGTAGATAAGCGTAAGCCGCCTTCCTGCTTGTCGTCGCGGTGACATTTCAGGCAACGCGCTTCGATAATGGGAAAAATATCGTCGATGAAATTCAGATGTTTCTTGTCGTTGGCCATCACGATTTTGGGTTTTGGCATCATGGCCTTTGTGAAATTGGTGTAGGGAGCGATGAGCGCGCGGGTGGCTTTCTCCTGAGCTTCGAGCGCGGCGGCCTCGTCATCCAACACCTTGGTACGCTGTTCAAGCGTAGCAATCTGCGCTTTGAGTTTCGCGACGTGCGCCGCGATGGCTTCAGGCCCCAATTGCATCATCTCGTTCATCAGAACATCAGGGGTCGGCGCGTCCTGTGCGGACGCGGTGATCCCGGTGCCGAGAATGAACAGTATGCAAAGTGCTCGTTTACACATCGATCGAAAATCCCTCCTCTATGAATTCTACTTTGGTTCTGCGGCCATAGCTTCTACTGCTGGCGCTGGGGTTGCTGGTGCGGGCTCTGCTGGTGGTGCGGCAGCGGGAGTTGCTGGTGCTGGCTCTGCCGGTGCTGCGGCAGGAGCTGCGGGTGTTGGCGCGGGCGGTGGTGGCGGCGGTGCCATCGCCTTTACGAGTTCGGTGGTAAACTTCGTGACAGCCGCGATCTGCTTTTTGAGGGCATCGCTTTGCGCGACGAGTCCATCGGCTTCTTTGCGTTTGGCGGCGGCTTGGGCGTTGAGCGCGTCTACCTGACCTTGCAATTCTTTGACGCGGGCCAGTAGCGCGTCGGGGCCTACGGCCGCGAGATCCGCCATGACTTTGTCGACGGTGGGCGCTTCACCTTCGGCGAAACTGCCGGTGGGCAGCATGCACGCAACGAGCGCGGCTACCAGTAGTGTACGTTTTAACATTGTATAGTCTCCTTTGTCAGGACTTGGTTAATGAGTAAAAATAAACTCTTTTGAGTTTAATACGCTCCAATATACATCTTCCAGTGCTACTTTACGATCCGGCGTTTCGGCGATGTAGGCAAGCAATTTTTCCATTTCTTCGGGCTGAGGATTGCGACTGAAGGCGGCGATATAAAGATCATCAATGATCGCTTCGTTGTTCGCTTCTGCGGCGAGCTGCTGATTGAGTCGATTGCTCCCGCTGGCGATCGCATTGGTGAATGTGTCGCCGTTGATTAGATGCAACACCTGCGCGAGAGTTGGTTCGTTTCGACGTTCTTCGGTACTGGCCGATAATCTGGATGGACGTCCGAACACGTCGAGAAAGTAGTTTCCTGATGGGCCGTTTGCGACTTGAATGGCGCGTGATCCCAGGGGCAATGAGCTAAACTTTACTTTTGTGTCTGTGACTTGGCTTATGGCATCGAGCAAGACTTCGGAGGGCAGTCGACGTACGATCGCGTAGGCGAAGTTTCGGGTGTCGTCTTTGGCGTTTTCTGCGGGTTGGGTGGATGCCTGATAAGTGTTCGAGTTGCAGATATCGCGGATGAGTTGGCGCATGTCAAAGTCGTAGCTGGCGAGACGTTCTCCGAGTACTTGAAGCAGTTGTGGGTTGCTGGGCGGATTCGTGACGCGTACATCGTCGGTGGGATGAATAATGCCTTTCCCCATGAAATGTTCCCAAATGCGGTTCGCGAGATTTTTAGAAAAATATGGGTTCTCTTTTGAGGTAAGCCATTCAGCGAGTACGACACGCCGATCACGGCCTTTGAGGTCGGGCGTTGCGCCGCCGAGAAATTTTGGCTTCATGACTTGGCCGTCGCGAAGGTTTTTCTGTTCGCCGGAGCGGGAATTGTAGACGATCATTTCGCGGGGATCGCTGGAGCCTTTGATTCCGATTTGGGAGAAGAATGCAGAGAAGGAGTAGTAGTCGTCCATGGTCCAGCGCTCGAAGGGGTGATTGTGGCATTGTGCGCATTGCATTCGGATTCCCATGAAGACTTGGGCAACATTTTCAGCCATGAGCGTTGGAGTTTGTTCTACGAGATAGAAGTTGGATTGTGGGGATGAGAAGCTCCCGCCTTCGGCGCTGAGCAGGTCGCGCGCGAGTTGGTCCATGGGCTTGTTTTGCTGGATGGCGAGTCGAAGCCAGTCGTTGTATCGGTGCATGCCTTTGGCCTGAAGCGTATTGGCCGTGCGAACGCGTAATACTTCTGCCCATTTCATGGCCCAGACTTCGGCGAGTTCCGGGCGTTCGAGAAGAACATCGATCAATTTGGCGCGCTTGTCAGGGGCTTGATCCGCGAGAAAGCTGCATGTTTCTTCGACTGTTGGGAGCACGCCGAGTATGTCGAGGTAAACACGCCTGACGAAGACTTCGTCGCTGGCGGGTTGCGCCTGGGTGATGCGAAGCTTTTTGAATTTTTCGTGCATGTGTTCGTCGATGAAGTTTGCGGGGGGCAGGGGTTGCGCGGTCGGTTTTGATCCCTGGGCAATTGAAATGACGTTTGCGACGACGGCGAAGGTGTTGAATCTTGCCATAATGTAGGCTTCGCCGGATTTACCTGATTTCGCCAGTCCGAAATCATCGATAGCGACAATGGACTCGTCTACGCTGCTCAATACGGCGAGTTCGGTCACGTCGCGATCTGTTCCGTTTGAATAATGTGCGAGTACGACGTATTGCTGTCGTGCACCTTCGCCTTCCATGACGGCTTCTTCTGGCAAAATGTCGATGCCTGTCACTTTTGGAAGATCAGCGACGTCATCTTTTGCGCCTTCGGCTATCCAACGACGCAGAATTTCGTAGAGCGGACTCTTTTCGTCGATGACTTGTCCGCCTTCGTGGTCAACTTTCCCCAGGGGCTTGCCGAGCATGAGACTTCGAAGGGGGCTTGCGGCGTTTAAGCGTCTGCCTCGAGAGTCACGCGTCAGGGTCGTGTAATCGTGGGGCGGGTCGTATCCGAAAAGGGACATTCGGAATCCGTTTTTGCCTTGTGCGCTGCCGTGACATGCCCCGGTGTTGCATCCCGCGCGCATGATGGCGGCTTCAACGTCGTTCCGGAAACTGATGGGTGGGTCGACGGCCGCGTTTTTTGCGAGGAATGGAACTTGGGCTGAGTGCCCTTCGTAGGAAACAGCAATTGTGCCTTCTCCGTCGGCTTTGGGAACCCAGAGACCTTGCTCGTTGCGGGCAGCGAGCGTGGCGGGTTCGAGGTTAATTGTGGCCTTGTCTGTTACGTCGATGGTGACGCCGTCGTCGCGTTTGTATACGACAACGAAGCGCTGATGATCGCGTGTGTGATCCAGTTGAACTTCGGGCGGGTAGATGGAAATCGAATCAGCAATCGCTGTTTGCGTAAGGAAAAGAGCGAAAACCGCTATGAGGCCGATAATTCTCATTTTTGTGTCTCCGGGAAACGTGTTCTGCGTTTTGGCTTTGGGGGTTCACCTGGTTTGGCTGGTTCGACGGGCTTTGGCGCGGCGGCCTTCTTGACGGCCGGAGGCAGTGGTTTGAATATTGTTAGTGGTTTTCCTGCGTAGCGATGGCGGAGAACTTCGCCTTCTTTCGTAATATCGATTGCAAATGCAAATGTGCCGTGTTTTCCTTCGGGTGCATCTGCCGCGATGGTGAGAGGGAAGGTAACTTCGGTGCTTGCTTTGGTTATCTTTTGATCTGGTGCTGAAACCCCTTTGGGGAGTCGGTACATTCGTACGTCGAATTCGCCGTCGAATTCCTTGGCGAGCGTTACTTTTACGGATACGGATACTTCGGTACCTTGCTCAAGACGAAGTTCTCCGACTTCCAGGTTCAGCCATTTGTCTTCGATTTGTATGGGGACAAATTGTGTGGCGACTGAGTAGCCTTCGCTTGTGGCCACGGCAATAATTTTCAGTTCGCCTAACGGCGCATTGCTTTTTGATTCTACAGTAAAAATTGCTTCGCTGGCCCCTTCGGGAATTGTGAGGGTACCCCCGTTCAATCCGGAGGGGTACATGGGTACGGTCATCTGAATAGGCTTCGTGAATCCTTCGTCGCGGGTGACGACGACTTTCAGGTCTTTGCTGGAACCACGAATCACGGGGGTTTTCGCGGGAATAATATCGATTTTGAAGGGGACATGATCTACGGTTGCCATCGCAAGTACGCGTAGTTTTGTATCCATAATGACGGTTTTGTTACGTCCGAAAACGACTGGTTGACTTTGGTAAAGTGAGCCGTTGATAGTTTCTTCGCCTTTTTTGCCTGTAGCGTTGACGCCGAGGCGACTACCGACTAATGGAGCTTCCGAGGAAGCGGTCAGGAGAATCGGTAATTGGGTCTGGCCGTTTGGAACTTCGGTGTAGGTTACCTCAACCCCTTCGGGCAGGTTTTCGAATAGGAGTTGGACGGGGCTGTCGAAATCGGATCGAGTGATGCCTAGATAGAGTGCGGCGCGGTTGCCTTTTGCGACGGTGATGAGAGCTTGTTCGTTGAGTCGCTGTGAAATCGTCAGCTTGGGTTTTATGGGGGTAAGTTCGACACGATAGGCAAACGCTTCGCCACCGCGCTTGAGCTGATCGTATATGGTAATGGTGTATTTGCCGTCTTCGGGCAGGGTGATGCGTCCGTAACTGTCGAGACCTTTTCCGTCGTCGTTGGACATGACCTGTCCGCCGCCGGGGGCGTGGATGCTCATTACGCTGTCGAGTTGGGAACCCATCTCGCGCGCCCAGACCCTCGCGTCAAATACCTGACCCTTCTTTCCGTCGAAGGAGAACTTGTCGATGTCGCCGTCTTCCTGGATGACACCGTCGAACGCGCCTGGCACTGCGCCGTGGGAGGCTTGTTCGTTTGCGTTGTTTGGCTCGACTTCCAGAATGCCTGCGAACTCGCTCACGCGAAAGGGTACAGCGGAGGGGGCAAGTCCGAGGTCGTTTGCGGGCATGACAGAAGAGGCTCCGATCAGCACATCTTTCATCTCAACGGACTGCGTGCTGATTCCTGGATCGCCGAGCCAATTTACGTTTACTTTTGTTCCGATCTGCATCCCCATCGGTGTCATGGCGAGTGGTCGTGGAAAATTTCCGATGTGGGTGCGGTAGTGGTAGTTTCCGTTTCCGCCGTAGGTAGATTCGCTGAGTGCGATGACGTAGGTTCCGGCTTCGTGAACTTCGTAGACGAAGGCGGCGTCTTGTCGCACGAGCGCGGTGTCGTCTTCGGCGACTAATTCGTGGCCGCCGGGACTGAAGAGGCGTGCTTTAACATCGAATAGTTCCTGGCCGAGTCGAAGTGCTTCGACTTCTACAGCGAGCCGACTGTCTGCTTCGAGGTCAATGGCGAAGTAGTCGACGTCTTCGCTTGTGATGGTTCCGTTGACGGTGGAGTTGAGTCCGATTTTCTGCGCTTGTTCGGGCTGGCTGTTGGGTTCAGTTTCGGCGATTTCTGTCAGATTCCCAACGCTAAAAAAGACGAGCCCGGAGATTCCTGTTTTTGTACGGACTCGTACACGATGATTTCCGAGTTGCGCTTCGGGGGATACGCTGAGAATGCATTTGAACGTACCGCCTGCTGCTTCTTTGACTTCTTTGACGGAGATTCCTTCGTCGTGGAAGAAGACGTCTACGGCATCGGTAAGGTTGGAACCATGGAAGGTCACTTCGACATCAGTTCCGCGTTGACCGCCGCGCGGCATAACCGTCGAAAGAGCCGGGTTTACGGCGTAAGCGATTTGAGTGCCAATTAGCAGGGCTGTGAAGAAAAATATTCTCATAAACACAGTAAATACAATGACTTATGTCAATATGTCGTACAGTGGTTTACCGTCGCGCACGAGGAAGACTGGGCGATTTCCGGGGCTCATGAGGCGTTTACTGGTGTCGATTCCGAGTTGCGTATAGATCGTCGTCGCCAAATCTTCTGGTGATACGGGTTTGTCGGCGGGTTCTGCGCCGCGTGGATCGGTTTTGCCGTAGATGTGTCCGCCTTTTACGCCGCCGCCGGCCATCATCACGCTGAAGGCTTTGGGCCAGTGGTCGCGTCCTCCGGTCTGGTTCATTTTCACGGTGCGACCGAATTCGGTTGACAGCACGACCATCGTTTTTTCGAGCAGGCCGCGACTTTCCAGATCGGTCAGCAACGTCGAAAGCCCTTGATCGACGGACGGCATCCGGCTCTTGAACGAGTCGGTAAGATTTTCGTGATTGTCCCAGCCTCCATCGACGACCGAAACAAATCGCGCACCTGCTTCGACGAGTCTGCGCGCGAGGAGAAGACGTTGCCCGAAATTGCTTTTTCCGTATGCGTTTTTCATTTCTTCAGGTTCGGCTGCGATGTTGAATGCTTCGCGCGCATTCTGCGAGGAGATGAGACTGTATGCGCGTTGGTAGTAACTGTCCATCGCGTCGAGGGTTTCGGTTTTTTCGAGCGCGCTGAAATGGCCATCGACGGTTTGCAGAAGTGACTTTCGTTTCTCCATGCGTTCGGGGGTAACACCACCGGGCAGGTTTAAATCGCGTACTTTGAATCCTGAGGCTCCTGGTTCGCCGCCAACGCTGAATGCTCCGTATGCGGAACTGAGGTATCCGGTTCCTAGTTCGGGTATTCCGACGTTGGGTATTCCTATATAGGGTGGGAGATCTTTTCTGGAGCCGAATTCGTGTGAGACTACAGAGCCCAGACTGGGGTATTTTATGGCTGCGCTGGGTCTGTATCCGGTGAGCATATTGTGCGTGCCGCGTTCGTGCGCGGCTTCGCCATGGGTGACGGATCGGATTACTGCATATTTGTCGGCTATTTTTGCGAGTTTCGGAAGCTGTCCACCGAGTTGTTCGCCGGTGTTGGTTTTCGCGACGCCTAGTTGCCCTCGGTATTCAATTGGAGCGTAGGGTTTCGGGTCGAAGGTGTCGAGATGGCTCATGCCCCCTGCCATAAAAATGAAAATGACCGATTCAGCTTTGGGATCGGGGTTTACTGCGGCACCATCACCCTCGGCCATTGCCGCCTGCATGGAGAAATAATCCCCCAGCGTAAGGCCCAGGCCGGAGATGGCTCCGACTTTTAGAAATGT
>JAYGCN010000131.1:0-2002 GCA_046583315.1 Candidatus Hydrogenedentota bacterium | reverse complement strand
GGGATCTACATTGTCGATGACATAAGTCGGCGCACCGGGAGCGTCGCGCTTAAAGCCCAACGTGTTTGGCATTCCCCCCGTACCGTTCCCTGTCTCTCCGTGGCTTGCATCGTAACCGACCGCCTCGGGCTCGGCTCCCATGAGCTCGCCCCATTTACCAAAGTGGGCGCACTGATAATCAGGGTTAGCCTTTTTCAATGCCTGTGGCAGTGAAAGATGTTTCATCGGTTCCCACCGACTGCGAAATTCGCTGCCGCTACGAACGGAGGTTGTCCCGAAGAGGATTCCACGCCGCGTCGGCGTGCAGATTGCGGCCGGAGAATAGCCACTTGTAAAACGAATACCTCCGTTGGCCAAACGGTTCATATTCGGTGTTTCCAGGTAATCCGAAGAAGCGTTCGGCAGCCTAGAGTCCATGGGTTCGGAAAGCTGACTCCACCCCTGGTCATCCGTCAAAATCAGAATAATATTAGGCGACTCGGCATGTGCGGAGGCTCCCCCCAACGATAGCATGCACGCCATAATCACCACTGCGCTGTAGATGCGTTTATGTAGAATCATGTTGCTAGGAATTTTCACTTGAGGTGAGCAGGATTGCATTGCCGTTGAGGGGATTGGAGAGGGGTGAAAGGGGATTGCATCATTTCCTACAATATATGTCCTACCGATTTTTCTTCTTAGCTTTCGAATCGTTCTTAGTATTTGTCTTCGGCAAGAATGCAGAGAGCCGTTTGATATCTGCTGTGTAAGCTGGATTTTTGGCCAGGTTCTTCCATTCGTATTCGTCTTTGCTGTGATCGTAGAGCTCTTCGTTACCATTGGAGTAGCGTATGTAACGCCAGCGCTCGGTTCGGACCGCGTGATTCATGTAGCCGTCGGTCGTTATGGCCGCGCTATCCCACCTGGCATCCGGATTCTTCAAGAGACGAATAATGCTCTTTCCTTCAACATGGTCCGGCGTTTTGACGCCAGCCAACTCGCACAGCGTAGGGTAGATACTCATGAAGTCTACAGGCTTGTGACAGACTGTACCGGATTTGGTGATGCCCGGCACGTACCATATCATTGGCGCACGAGTGGCTTCTTCCCAAAGCGTAAACTTGCGCCAACGCTCTTTCTCACCAAGATGCCATCCGTGGTCACCCCAGAGGACGATTATCGTGTTGTCTTTGTAGGCACTCTTCTCTAATGCGTCCAGGAGGCGGCCTACACAGACATCCGCATAGGCAATAGTCGCCAGATAGGACTGCACGGCATCCTTCCATCGACCCGATTTGAGGAACTTCGCATGGTCGTTCTTGTTGCCAATTCTCTTGCCCGCCTCAGGGATATCATCCAAGTCATTCTTTAAATGAGGCGGGAGCTCTATCTCGTCTCTCGGAAACATATCGTAGTATTTGCGTGGCACTGCCCAGGGGAGGTGAGGTTTGACTAGGCCGCAGGCGAGAAAAAACGGTTTCTCGTGTTCCTTCTGTAGCTGTTCCACACAGTAACTCACGGAGTGCCATTCACTCAGATCTTCGTCCTTCATATCGATGGGGAGAGGGTCGAAATAGCCCTGGAATTTTGTTGCGCCGCCGCCATAGGGTTTTTCGCTTTTTGGATACTCGTCCCATTCCGAAGCATAGAGAACCTTCATATGTTTTGTCTCAGACATATGATAGGTTTTGCCTGTGCCCATGACGGTGTAACCGGCCTTCTTGAAGGTAGCATTCAGCGAGATACCTTCTGGAATATATTGTTTCCAATTGAGTGGCGTAAAATCTGAATTTTTGTAACAGCCGGTTGTGCTCGGGCGCATGCCTGAAAACACGGCCGCTCGTGAGGGTCCACATGCCGGTGCCGCGCAATGAGCGTTGGTGAATGACACCCCCATTCTCGAAAGCCGATCGATGTTGGGTGTCTTAGCCTGTTTGTTGCGCCCCGTGTAACCGCACCAGTGGTTGAGATCGTCGACGGGAATAAAGAGTATATTAGGCGACTCGGCATGTGCGGAGGCTCC
>JAYGCN010000031.1:0-3284 GCA_046583315.1 Candidatus Hydrogenedentota bacterium | reverse complement strand
AAAATGAAACGATTAGCTGGAATAACGACCCTGGCAGCGGGTGTGCTTTGCACGTCTGCCTTTGGTGCTGGGATCAGTGGCGTGGTGCAGGATGCTGCGGGTAAGCCGATGGAGGGTGTTTCGGTATCTGCGATTGATGCGGCGCTGGAGATGAGTGTGACGGTGTTTTCGCAGGCGGATGGTACGTTTACCATTGATGGTCTTGCGGATCAGGATTATCAGATGCGTGCGCGTTTGATTGGTAAGGAAGATGCCTTTGTGGAGGATGTTTCGGCGGGTAAGGAAGTGTCGTTCAAGATGCAGCCGGCTGAAGATCTGGATTCGCAGCGCACAGGGGATAATCTGTTTAGCTTGGTGAAGTGGGATAGTGAGAAGGACAAGCAAAACTTCAAGATGTTCTGTTCGTATTGCCACCAGGTGGGTACGATTGGTTTCCGTTCGCCGGAGGAACCGGTGGATTGGGAAACGATGGTAACGCGTATGGATGGCTTTGGTGGTTTGTATAAACACACGCAGGAAACGTTGGTGACGCGTTTGTTGGAAGCGTATTCGGAAGAGGGTCAGGAAAAGTGGCCTGCGTATGAAGTGCCTGCGGCTCCCAGCGGTGCGGCTACGAAAGCGGTCATCACGGAGTGGGATTTGGGTCGTCAGGATGCGACGATGACGCATGACCTGGAGTTGGGCCTGGATGGCAAGGTCTATGTAGTGGACATGATCAATGATGCAATTTTGACGCTTGACCCGAAGACGGGCAAACGTGAAACGATTGCTTATCCCGGTGGTAAAGATCCGGCAACGGATGGTGTCCCGCGTAAAGGGCCGCACTCCATTGAAGCGGATTCTGAAGGCAACATGTGGGTGACGCTTGCGTTGTCCGGTCAGATGTCGAAGTATGATGTAAAAACGGGTGAGTTCACGACGGTATCGAGTGCTGTGGCTCCGCGCCCTCGTGGTGCGTATCCGCATACGCTTCGTGTGGATGCCAATGACACGGTGTGGTACACGGATGCGGGTGCTGGCGTGTTCTCATTGGATTCGAAAACCTTGGAAGTCACGCAGTACAAGCTGCCTACGGCGGATCAGGTATCCGGCGGTGGACGTGGTGAATCTCGTGGCGTAACGCCTTACGGCGTTGCCATATCGCCCAAAGACGGTACGATTTGGTACACGAAGTTGAACGGAAATCGCATCGGTCGTATCGATCCGAGCAAAGACGGTGGTGATGTGAAAGAATGGAATCCGCCGTTCCGCGGTCCGCGTCGTGCGCACGTAGCCAAAGACGGTATCGTTTGGGTACCAGGTTTTGGTAGCGGCGTGATCGGTGCCTTCGATCCAGAAACGGAAGACTGGAAAGTGTATGACCTTCCCGATGCCATCAACCAGATTCCCTATGCGCTGAACATTCACCCGGATACGGGCGACATCTGGATCTGCGGTACGGGGAACGACACGTTGACGGTACTTGATCCGAAGACAGGCGAATTCACTGAAATCCGCATGCCTTCGCGGGTGACGTATACGCGTGAAATTGAATTCGCAGCGGACGGCTCGGTATGGGTATGCAACTCCAACTACCCAATCCGCCACACCGAACGCGGAAAAGGCTCCATCATTAAAATCGAAATGACGGACTAGTACATTTTTTCTTATTCAAAAAAATGTACTGGGGAACCGCTCTTACTTTCTTTTTGATAAAAGTAAGCAAAGAAAAACCGGGAAATGCTAAAGCATTTCCTGATGAGTAGAACGATTGCTCGACTCCCGGCGAGGGTGACTTCGCCGGGAGTCTTTTTTGTTAGGCTAGAAGATTCAAGGTAAACGAGAAATGGCCACCAATGATTTATCATTGGTGGCCATTTCTATCGGCTTTTCTTTTTGCTTCTTTTACTTTTCACCCGAAAAGAAAAAGAAGGGTACTTACGAAAGTCCTTCCAGACCGCATTTCTCCAGTAGTTTCTGGTCGTGGTCTTCACCGGGGTTGGGGGTGGTTAATAGTTTGTCTCCGGTGAAGATGGAGTTTGCTCCAGCCATGAAGCAGAGGGCCTGAGTTTCCTCGGAGAGTCCTATGCGTCCGGCTGCGAAGCGGACCATGCTGGCGGGCATTGCGATGCGCGCGGTGGCGATCATGCGTACCATTTCGAAGCTGTCGACGGGGGGCAGATCCGCCATCGGTGTGCCGGGTACGCGGAGCAACATGTTGACGGGTACGCTTTCGGGGTGGGGGTCGTGTGAGGCGAGTACGGCGAGCATGGACATGCGGTCGTCGATGCTTTCGCCCATCCCGATGATGCCGCCAGTGCAGAGAGTGACGCCGGCGTCACGGACGCTTTTCAGGGTGTCGAGGCGTTCTTGATAGGTACGCGTCGTGACGACTTTATTGTAGAATTCGGGACTGGAGTCGAGGTTATGGTTGTAGGCGGTCAATCCGGCTTCGCCGAGCTGGACGGCTTGTTGGTCGGTGAGCATGCCGAGTGTGCAGCAGGCTTCCATGCCGAGGTCGCGTACGCCGCGCACCATGTCGAGAACCTGGTCGAATTGATCGTTCTTGGGAGCGTCGCGCCAGGAGGCACCCATGCAGAATCGTGTGGAGCCGTTTTCGCTGGCTGCTTTGGCGGCTTCCAGTACAGAATCGAGATCCATCAGGCCGTGATCGTCGACCTCGGCTTCGTGATGGGCGCTTTGGGGACAGTAGCCACAGTTTTCGGGGCAGTTACCGGTTTTGATGCTCAGCAGCGTGCAGAGCTGGACTTTATTGGCTTCATGATGGCTTCGGTGGAGCGTTTGGGCCTGGAAGAGCAGGTCGTTGAGGGGCTGGTTATGGATTTCGCGGAGTTCGGCGATGGTCCAGTCGTGCTTAAGGGTTGTGGCTTCTTCGGTGGTTGCAGGCATGATGTTGCTCCGTTGTATCGAATTTGAGGGCCTATGATACGTGAATTCGCCCACAAAAGCGAAAATACCCTTACTTACTTTTTGATAAAAGAAAGTAAGCAAAGAAAAACCGGGAAATACTTCGTATTTCTGGATGGGATTTGGCAGAATTGGGGATATGAGTAATGATGATGCAGAGGACGTTATTGAAGGCGACGTTTCACGTCGGGGCTGGCGGGAGATAGTTTTCGCGTGGTTGGGCCTGGGGTTTGCAGCGGTTGCGCTGGCTACGTTATTGGGTTTTGGGGCTCGATGGAATGGGTTTGCTGAGTTGTTTGTGCATTTCAAGCTCGTGTATTTCTGGGCGATGATTGTCGCGGCACTGGGTTACGCCATTCGACTATCGGGCGTTGGCG